>RFHG01000388.1 GCA_003696465.1 Gammaproteobacteria bacterium
CGCTGGCTCGAGGCACAGGACTTCGAGGCCGGCGACGAGTGCATCCTGCGCCGCACCATCAGTGCCGACGGCCGCTCCCGGGCCAGCATCAACGGCAGCCCGGCCAACCTGGGCCAACTGCGGGACCTGGGCAGCCGCCTGATCGACATCCATGGCCAGCATGAGCACCAGAGCCTGATGCAGCGCGATGCCCAGCGCGCCCTGCTCGACGAATTCGCCGGAGACGAGACCCTGCTGCAGGCCACCCGCGAGGCCTGGCAGGGCTGGCAGCTGGCACGCAAGGCCTGGCAGCGGGTCAGCGAACAGCAGGGCGCGCGCGACGAACGCCTGGACCTGCTGCGCTACCAGGTCAACGAACTGGAACAGGCCGAGGTCGACAGCCTCGACTGGGAGGCACTCACCGCCGAACACGACCGCCTGGCCAATGCCACCCGGCTCGGCAGTGGTGCAGCCGAGGCCTGTACCCGCCTCTACGAGGCCGACGAACTGAGCGCCTACAGCCTGCTGAGCCAGGAGCGGCAGCGTCTGGAGGAATTGCAGGCCCTGGATCCGGAGCTCGCCGAGCCGGCAGAGCTGCTGGAACAGGCCCGCATCCTGGTGCAGGAGGCGGCCGACAGCCTGCGCCGCTATGCCGACGGCATCGAGCACGACCCGGCACGGCTGGCCTGGCTGGAAGAACGCATGGGCCTGCTCACCGGCCTGGCCCGCAAGCACCACTGCGAACCCGGCGACCTGCCCGCCGTGCTCGAGCGCCTGCGCGCCGAACTGGACGAACTTGAGGCGCCGGGACAGGATCTGGAAAGCCTGGCCGAGGCGGCACGCGCGGCCGAGCAGAACTGGCGCAGGCAGGCCATGGCCCTGCACGAGGCCCGGCACGCGGCCGGACAGCAGCTCGCCGCCGGCGTGACCGAGGCCATGCAGAAGCTGGGCATGGAAGGCGGGCGTTTCGAAGTGGCCGTGGCACTGGACGAGCAGGCCGCAGGCCCCGCCGGCACCGACCGGGTCGATTTCCTCGTCAGCGCCAATCCGGGCCAGCCCCTGCGGCCGCTGGCAAAGGTGGCTTCCGGCGGCGAACTGGCCCGCATCAGCCTTGCCATCCAGATGCTGACCGCCGGCCGCCTGACCCTGCCCACCCTCATCTTCGACGAGGTGGACAGCGGCATCGGTGGCGGGGTGGCCGAGATCGTGGGCCAGCATCTGGCCCGCCTGGGCGAGCAGCGCCAGGTACTGTGCGTCACCCACCTGCCCCAGGTGGCCTCACAGGCCCACCATCACTTCCGCGTGGTGAAGGAACGCGAGGCCGACCGCACCGGAACCCGCCTCGAGGTGCTGGACGAGGAAGGCCGGGTACAGGAAATCGCGCGCATGCTCGGGGGGGTGGAAATCACCGAGCAGACCCTGGGTCACGCAAGGGAGATGCTCGACCGCGGCTACCAGAGCCGGGCCTGAAACCGCCACCGACTCAGCGCCGGCCCTTCTGCTCGGCCTGCTGGCAGTCGGGGCAGACGCCGTAGATGATGAGCGCGTGGTCGGTGATGCGGTAGCCCGCGTTGTCGGCAATCTTCTGCTGGCAGGACTCGATGGTCTCGTTCAGGAACTCCTCGACCTTGCCGCACTTGATGCAAACCAGGTGGTCGTGGTGCTCGCCCTGCTCCAGCTCGAACACCGCCTGCCCGCCCTCGAAGTGATGCCGGGTCACCAGATTGGCGGCCTCGAACTGGGTGAGCACGCGATAGACCGTGGCCAGGCCGATCTCCTCGCCGGCCTCGAGCAGCAGCTTGTAGATGTCCTCGGCCGAGAGATGCTTCTTCTCCGAGTTCTGCAGAATCTCGAGGATCTTCATGCGCGGCAGGGTAACCTTGAGCCCTGCCTTCTTCAGATCGGCCTTTTCCATTGATACGGCTCCTGAATTGGGGGCGTCTCATGCAACCCGCGGGGCTTTCCGCTATCATGTGCGCCGGTTTCGGGGCATGGACATGATGCAAAAGCTTCTCATTTCTTTTGGAATGATTTCAACCCTGCTGTTGGGTCTGGGCGGCTGCTCGCTGGACCTGTTCACGGTCTACAAGATCGACGTGCAGCAGGGCAACGCACTGCGGGAGAAAGGCATTGCCCAGGTCAAGAAGGGCATGACCCGCCGCCAGGTCCAGTTCCTGATTGGCAATCCGCTGCTGGAAGACCCCTTTCATGCCAACCGCTGGGACTATGTCTATTACTACAAGCCCGGCTACGGCGAGCCGCAGCGCGCCCGCCTGACCCTGTTCTTCGACCAGGGGCGGGTCAGCCGCATCGAAAAGGAAGGGGATTTCATCGATCCCGACGAATTCTATCTCCAGCGCAACCGGGAAACCGCGCGCAAGGACTGAGCGGCTGCCTTGCAGCCGGCGATCAGTCCCGGGTATCCGGCGCGGCCTCCTCGACCTTGCCGCCCCCTTTCTTCATGCGCTTGCCCTCGGCCGCGCGCTTCTTGCGCACCTCCTTGGGATCGGCAATCAGCGGACGGTAGATCTCCACCCGGTCATGCGCGCGCAGCACGGTATCCAGCTTGGTGAGCTTGCCCCAGATGCCCACCTTGTTGCGCTTGCCGAGCTCGATGTCGTGGAAACGCTCCGGAATGCCCGACTGCTCGATGGCCTGCTGTACCGTGGTGCCTTCCGGCACCTCTAGCTCCACGAGAATTTGCTCGTCCGGCAGGGCATAGGCCACTTCCACGGGAATGGTCTTCATGAGCGCGCTTCCCGTGCCTGCCCGTAAAGGGTGTTGGCCCGCTGCACGAAGGCATCGACCAGGGAATTGGCCACCGGATTGAACACCGGCGCCACGGCCAGACCCACCAGCCGGGAGCTGAACTCGAATTCGAGGTCGAGCGAGATGCGACAGGCATCCCCCTGCAGCGGATCGAAGCGCCAGAAGCCCTCGAGATGCCTGAAGGGCCCATCGACCAGGCGCATCTCGATCATCTTGCCGGGCTGCAGGCGATTGCGCGTGGTAAAGGTCTTGTGCACGCTGCCGCGGGCCAGATCCAGCGAGGCCACGACCTCGTCCTCGTCGCGGCTCAGCACCCGGGCGCTGCGGCACCAGGGAAGGAAATCGGGATAACGCTCGATGTCGTCCACCAGGGCGTACATCTGCTCGGGAGTATGCTGCACCAGCGCCGAACGATGGATGGTGGTCACGATGCCTGCCTGTCGGGGTGGGGAAGTCCCTCCATTGTCGGAAAAATCGTCCATCGGCACAACACCCGTGCCGGGCGCTCCCGTATAATGCCGCCATGGCAAAGAAGAAAAAGACCCCGGACAACCAGATCGCCCAGAACAAGAAGGCCTTCTTCGACTACCACATCGAGGATCAGCTCGAGGCCGGCCTGGTGCTGGAAGGCTGGGAGGTCAAGAGCATCCGGGCCGGTCAGGTCTCGCTCAAGGAGAGCTACATCCTGCTCAAGGATGGCGAGGCCTGGCTGTTTGGCGCCCATATCCAGCCGCTTGCTTCGGCCTCGACGCATGTTCATGCTGATCCGCTGCGTACCCGCAAGCTGCTCCTGCACAGGGACGAGATCGCGCGCCTGATCGGGGCCGTCGAGCGCAAGGGCTATACCATCCTGCCACTCTCCATGTACTGGAAGAACGGCCGCATCAAGCTCAAGATCGGCATCGGCAAGGGCAAGAAGCAGTACGACAAGCGCGCGGTGCAGAAGGAGCGGGACTGGAACCGCGAGCGCCAGCGGATGCTGAAGAAGGGCTGAGGGTCAGGCGCCTTCGCGCTCTTCGCCCTGCCCTTCCAGCTGCAGCCACCGGCACTGCCCGCCGCTGGCCTGATCGATGGCCTGCAGTCGTTCCCGATGCGCCGCAAGCTCCTCTTCGCTGGCCCGTATGACCCGCAGCCTGCCCGGACGCTGCTCGAAACGCCGGTTGCTGCGCCCCTGCCCGCCCTCTCCGGCGGCCTCCTCGGCCCCCAGCACGAGGCTGGCCTGGCCACCGGTCATGGCCAGATAGACCTGGGTCAGGATGCGGGCATCGAGCAAGGCGCCGTGCAGGTCACGCGCCGAATTGTCCACCTCGTAGCGCTTGCACAGGGCATCCAGCGTGTTGCGCTGGCCCGGATGCATCTCGCGCGCCATGGTCAGGGTATCGAGGATGCGGCAACGTTCCTCGATCGGTCCGCGCGGCGGATCCAGCAGATTCAGTTCGTGGTTGATGAAACCGACATCGAACGGCGCGTTGTGGATGACCAGTTCGGCCCCGTCGACGAAGGACAAAAAGTCATCGACGATCTCGGCAAACAGCGGCTTGTCGGCCAGGAACTCGTTGGTGATGCCGTGCACCTCGATTGCGCCCTCGTCGATCTCGCGCTCGGGGCAGATGTACTGGTGCCAGGTATTGCCCGTGAGGCGGCGATTGACCAGCTCCACGCAACCGATCTCGATGATGCGGTGCCCCTGGGCGGGCTCCAGGCCGGTGGTTTCCGTATCCAGCACGATCTGTCGCATCAGCCCGCCTGCTCCTGCCTGCGCTGAATCTCGTCGATGCCGCGGTTGGCCAGTGCATCGACCCGTTCATTCTCGTCATGGCCGCTGTGTCCGCGCACCCAGGCCCACTCCACTTGATGGCGGCTTGCCAGCTCGTCGAGCCGGCGCCACAGATCCTCGTTCTTGACCGGTTTCTTCGTCGCCGTCTTCCAGCCGTTCTTCTTCCAGCCGGCGAGCCAGCGGGTGATGCCATCCATCACATAACGCGAATCGGTGGTCAGCCGCACCCGGCTCGGGCGCCTGAGCGCCTCCAGCGCGCGGATGGCCGCCAGCAGCTCCATGCGGTTGTTGGTGGTCTCGGGTTCGCCGCCAAACAGCTCCTTTTCCGTGCCGCGCCAGCGCAACAATACCCCCCAGCCGCCGGGGCCCGGATTGCCCCGACAGGCCCCGTCGGTCCAGATCTCGACCAGATTGTCGTCAGCGTGAGCGTCTTGCGACACGGGCGGCACTCCGTGTGGTTGGGCCGGGAATCTTAACACCGGCAAGGGCCCGTGCGGGTAGCGGCCAGCGCAACGGCAGCGGGCGTACCGCGGCCACCTGCTTGCGTGCCCGCAGCAGGCTGACCGCGGGCATCAGCCCCGGCCAGCGCCCCAGCGTCCTGTCCATGCGGGCCAGCACCGGCTGCAGACGGGCCCAGCCCAGGGGCGGAACGAATGCCGTCCCCTCGCGGGCCTCGCAGGCATAGCCCAGCAGCTTGAGCCAGTCGGCCACCCGCTGGCGGGAATAGGCCTTCAGACACCACGGCATGCGCCCCGACAGGCGCCCGCCCAGCTGCCACAGCCCGTACCAGCTCCAGGGATGAAAATGCACCACCAGGACCTGCCCTTCCGGGACCAGGATGCGGTCCACCTCGCGCAGCAGGGCATGCGGATCCCGGCTCAGCTCCAGGGCATGAAACAGAACCACCAGATCCACGCTTTCGGCAGCAAACGGCAGGGCCTCGAAGCGGCAGCGCAGCGCGCCGCCAGCCGGCCCGGCCCAGATCTGGTGCCGGATCGGTGCATGGCGGCGCAGATCGGTGGGCGCGGCCGGGGGCAGGCCCAGCCACAGGCCGTGGTAGCCAAAGGCCCGCGCAAGCCCCGGTTCCAGCAGGGCATCGAGGCCTTGCAGCGTGCGCCGGCCGGTACCCCGGCCATACCAGGCGGCCAGGTCGCGCATGCCTGCCGTCTGCCCCTTGCTGCATCTGCTCATTAACACACCTCCCGGATCACGGCCAGCATAACAAAAGCGTGACGCGGTGGGCGAAGTCGGTGTCCGATGTCCTCCGCGGGCAACGGGATACCTTGTCGCCCGCGGCCTGGCTGGATAAGCTTGCAGGCATGAGGCCCTACAAGACACTCCCTGCCGTCCGTCTGGCGATGGCCCTTGCCGGCAGCCTGCTGATTGCCGGCTGCCAGTCGGCACCAGCGCGCCCGGCCACGGCAAGCACCGTGGATACCACAGCGCAGCCTGCCGGAACGCACGTTGTGGCCACTGCCGACAGCGCCGCCGCACCCACCGCCCCGCACGAGGCCGAACAGCCCTTCGCCGCCGCCGAAGTCGCCGCGACCGAACCCGAACCGCTGGAAGACGAGGGCGATTTCTGGGAGGCCCTGCGCGAGGAACTGGCCCTGCCCGACTACAGCGACCAGCCCCGGGTACAGGCCTTCATTGCCTGGCACCAGTGCAATCCCGACTTTCTGCAACGGGTGACGGCCCGCGGTGAGCCCTATCTGCATCTGATCAAGGAGGAAGTGGAAGCCCGCGGAATGCCGGCCGAGCTGGTACTGCTGCCCATCGTCGAGAGTGCCTTCGTGCCCTTTGCCTATTCCCATGGGCGGGCGTCCGGCATCTGGCAGTTCATCCCGGCCACCGGGCGCCACTTTGGCCTCCGGCAGGACTGGTGGTACGACGGCCGCCGCGACATCCTCGCCTCCACCCGCGCCGCGCTGGACTACCTCGATCGGTTACATCGCCAGTTCGACGGAGACTGGCTGCTGGCGCTGGCCGCCTACAACACCGGCGCCGGCAATGTACGCAAGGCCATCCGCCGCAACCTGAAGCTGGGCAAACCCACCGATTTCTGGCACCTGGATCTGCCGAAGGAAACCCGCTTCTATGTACCCAAGCTACTGGCCGTGGCCGAGATCGTGCGCAACCCCGATCTGTATGGCATCGAACTCTGGCCGGTGGCCGACCAGCCCTATCTGGTCAAGGTGGACACCGGCGGCCAGATCGATCTTGCACTGGCGGCCGATCTGGCCGGCATCAGTCTGGAAGACCTGTATCAGCTCAATCCCGGATTCAATCGCTGGGCCACCTCGCCCAGGGGGCCGCACTATCTGCTGCTGCCCATCGAGAATGCCACCCGCTTCTCCGAGCGGATCCAGCAGCTGCCCGCGGAGGAGCGCGTCACCTGGGTGCGTCATCGCATTCGCAGCGGCGAGACCCTGAGCCACATTGCCAAATGCTATCACACCACGGTGGCGATACTCCGAGAGGTCAACAACCTGCATGGCTCGACCATCCGCGCCGGCCATCACCTGCTGGTTCCCACCTCCAGCCGGCCGCTCGACCGCTACACCCTCTCGGAACAGCAGCGCCGGCAACGCCTGCTCAGCAAGGCGCACGGCGACCGACGCATCGAATACCGTGTGCGCCGGGGTGACACCCTGTGGGACATCGCCCGCGCGCACCACGTCAGCGTCAATCGGCTTGCCAAATGGAACGGCATGGCCCCGGGCGACCCCCTGAAACCGGGCCGTACCCTGGTGATCTGGAAATCCGCACACAGCGCCACCACGGCCGCGCCGCTGCGCGTCAGTGCCGCGTTGCCGGTAGGCAAGCCGCGTACCATACGCTATACGGTACGCAAGGGTGATTCTCTGTATCGCATCGCCAGCCGATTCCGTGTCAGCGTGGCCGACATTCGCCGCTGGAACCGGATTCGCGAGGATGGCCTGCTGCGGCCCGGCCAACGCCTCACACTGCATATCGACATCACCCGCACGGACAGCTGAGGGAGTTCCCGTGAACAGGCAACAGGTGCTCGAACTATCGCCCATCGACTCGTTGCGCAGCGAACATCAGCGCGAGCTGCTCGCCAAGCTGAAACCGGAGCGCCTGGACAAGGGCAAGGTCCTGTTCCGCAAGGGAGACCAGGATCGCCATCATGTCTATGTACTCGACGGTACCGTCGAGCTGGTCGATGACACGGGAAAGGTCGCGCGCCGCATCGAGGGCGGCAGCGCCGATGCCCGCTTTCCCCTGGCGCATGTCAAGCCCCGCACCCTGACCGCCCGCGCTGCCAGTCCTGTGGAGCTCATCCGCGTGGACAGCGACATGCTCGACCTGATGCTCACCTGGGACCAGACCGGCAGCTACCAGGTAGAAGAGCTGGAAAGCGATGCGCCCGAAGACGGAGACTGGATGACCCGCCTGCTGCAGACCCGGGCCTTCCACCGTATCCCGCCTGCCAACATCCAGGCATTGTTCATGCGCATGGAGGAAGTGCGCGCCGAACCCGATCAGGTCATCGTCAGGCAGGGCGATGAAGGCGACTACTTCTACATCATCACCGAGGGCCGCTGCGAGGTGGCCCGCAGCCAGGGCGGACGTCAGATCCGCCTCGCCACCCTCGGCCCGGGCGACAGCTTTGGCGAGGAGGCGCTCATCTCGGGGGCGGAGCGCAATGCCACCGTCACGATGAAGTCCCGCGGGCGGCTGATGCGCCTGTCCAAGGGCGACTTCGATGCCCTGCTCAAGGAGCCCCTGCTGCAGAAACTCGATTACGAACAGGCCTTGGCCCGGGTGGCACGGGATGGCGCCCGCTTCATCGACGTGCGGCTGCCCGACGAATATCGTCAGGGACACCTGCGCGGGGCCGAGAACGTGCCCCTCATCATCCTGCGCACGCGGGTCGACGACCTGGACCCGAAGCGCAGCTACATCCTCTATTGCGACACCGGGCGGCGCAGCTCGGCCGGGGCCTTCCTGCTCGGTGAACGCGGCTTCGATGTACACATCCTCGAGGGCGGGCTGGGTCAGGTGCCGCCTGCAGCCATCGAGGGCAACGAGGCGGTGGCCTGATTGCAGCCCATACGGGGAATCGCCCCGTTCATCCGTTGCTTTGCATACTCGCTATCGCAAGCGTGCAATTTATTGATGGCTGATTGTCAGCCATACCCCATTTGTTTGTGAGGGCAAACTGCCGCAGGTTTCGTACCCGCTGCGCGGGCACGAGTTCATTTCTTTTGCACGCGCAAAAGAAACGAACCAAAGAAAACGCGGCCAGGAACACGCCTGCTGCGCAGGTTCCCGTCTCCGGGCACGATTTCCGGGGGTGGAGCGTACGGGCTCCTGCCCTACGCTCCACAGGCCGGCATCCCTGCCGGCCTC
>RFHG01000058.1 GCA_003696465.1 Gammaproteobacteria bacterium
GCCTGCGCGATAGCGCGCCCGAAGGTCATCCCGTCGCTGGACATGGCCGGATCATCGCTGCATTCCCCTGTCAATCCGCTTGTTCGCGGATAGGCGAATCCTTAAGTTAAACTCTCGTTTGAGGCAAGGTGAGGAGGATATCCTCGCTCAGCGAGGGCCGACAGCGCAATCGCCGAAGGAAGTTACCAACCTTAAGGCAACCGTACAAGCACACAGCACACTAAATACGAATCACCGTTCGTTTTCGAGGTGAGCTTTGAGCGCTGCATTCATCCGGTCGAATTCGGGTTGGAACTGCTTTACGTCCATCAACCAGAGCAGAACGCCCTGGAAGCGTTCTCCTTGCACCAGCCGGGTGCCGCCATTTTCAGGCGTCAGTTTGAAGTAATGTTCGCCATCAAGGAGGCGTGGCAACCAGATCCTACCGCGCCAGCGAAGCTCTCGTGCGGGCTGCGCCAATAGTACGCGCGGCCGAATAGTGAGCGAACCACCGGTTGGACTGTCCATTTCGAGTGTCAGGCGCTCTCCAGTGTCAAAGTGACCTTCGATTCGCCGCAGTCCGGGGCTCAGCGATGCATGGATGCCTGGATCGGTCAAGAGCGCCCAGACACGCTCGGGCGCTGCTTCGATCCAGATGCGGGTCTCGATTTCGTCTCGTGGCGCAAAGATGAAGCCTGCGAGAATAAGCGCAAGCGCGCCGAGGACCGAAATATTGATCAGCATCAGTTTCATGACTTGACTTCCTTTGGATGGCGAAACTATGTTGTTCTTTCGGACCGGGTTACCCCACTTCGGGACGCCGTCTGGCCGAGCCAGGCCGATCCGAGCGCAATCGCGGCGCCGATCCCCTGCACTGGTGTGAGCATTTGGCCGAGCCACACCCAGCCAAGGACCACCGCGGTCAGAGGGCTCATCACGCCAAGCAACGATACCGCTCCCGGCTCCAGCCGGGCGATGCCGCGGAACCATAACGCGTAGGAGACAGCCGCACCGGCGAGCGCCAGCCACGTGATCCCGACGACATTGAGCGGCGTAAGTTGCGGCAGGGCCGGCTCCGCGACCAAGGCCATAGGCACGAGAAGCGATCCGCCCGCGGTGAGCTGCCAGGCGGTAAAGACCAGGGGCGAGACAGGCGGCTGCCACTTGCGACTGAGAACCGTGCCCGCCGCCATCGCGGCCGCCGCTCCAAGTCCCGCGGCCAAACCCAGGGAGTCGAGTCTGGCCTCCGGCCCGAGGACCAGAAGCGCCACTCCGGCCACGGCGGCCAGCGCGGCGGCCACCGCTCCGGCCCGGACAGGCGTCCCGAGCAAAAGCCGCGCCAGCAGGATAACGACAAGCGGCTGCACCGCGCCCAGCGTCGCCGCCACTCCGCCAGGTAGCCGATAGGCAGCCACGAAAAGGAGTGCCCAGAATCCCGCGAAATTCAATGCGCCCAATATCAGAAGGCGACCTGCCCAGGCTAGTGGTGGCAGCCTACGGACGAAGACCAGCAGCAGAAGTCCTGCCGGAAGGGCACGCAACACGGCGAGGGTGAGAGGGTAGCCCTCCGGCAGCGCTTCGGTCGTGACCAGGTAGGTGCTGCCCCAGATTGCCGGGGCAGATGCAGTCAAAAGGACGTCTTTCGCCCGGCTCATCGCCACGGTTCCCTGCTCATGGGCCTAGAACGGCGGGTGGAAGTGAGGGTGCGGACGCTGCGGCGGGGGGGTGAGACCGATATCCCGCATCAAATGCGGCGGCAGATCCGGCGGATTGGCACGCAGCAGGCGCCGCTGCCGGCGTCGGTTGAGGAAGGAACGAATCCAGGACAGCATTGAACAACCTCCATTTCAGGGTTCAGGTGGATACGAGGATCAGGCGACAAGCCGGATCGCCGCGCGAAGCTGGGCACGCAGATCCTCGAGCGGGCCGTTGACCAGCCGCGCCCCGGTCTGGCGGACGATGAGCGTGGGCACGACACGCACCTGAAAGGCACGGGCCAGCTGGCGGTCGGACTCGACCGCGCGGTAAGTCTGCGGATCGTCGAGAAGCCGCGCGAACTCCGCCTGGTCGAGCCCCATCTCACACGCAGCCAACCGCGCGGTTGCGGAATCCGCGACATTGAGCGCCTTGGTCAGATGGGCATGCTGGAGCCGGTCGAACATGTCCCAATGCGCGGCCTGCCCGCCGATCCGTTCAGCCGCCTTGCAGGCCTTCGCGGCGACAAGACCGTGCGGATAGTCGAAGGAGGCTCTGCGCATCGCTTCGATGTTGATGCCTTCGGGCCTGTCGCTGACACGGCGGCAGGCTTCCCAGTGCCCGAGAATCGCCGCGCGCGCCGCGTCCGGCTGACCCCAGCGGGCCTCCATCTCGGCGCGACTGGCCTGCAGGACAAAGGTCCGGTGGCGGACGTCCAGATTGAATTCATGCGCCAGGGTGCGTAACCGCGACGAGATGTTGTAGCACCAGCAGCACACCACATCGTGGAAGAATTCGATGGTGAGGGCAGCCATCACGCCACCTCCCGCCGGAGATCCACCCCGGCCAAACGCGCAGCAATCCGCGCCACATGCGCCCCCTGGTAGCGCGCGCCGTCCATCTCCGCCGTCGTGGGGGCGCGCGATCCGTCCGCCCCGGCGATGGTGCCCGCGCCATAGGGGGCGCAGCCGGTGATTTCGTTGCCAGCGGTCAGGCCGGAGAAACTGTAGGGCAAGCCGACGACCACCATGCCCAGATGCAGAAGCGGGACATGGGTGGAGAGCAGGGTCGCCTCGTGCCCGCCATGCTGCGTGCCGGTCGAGGTGAAGACGGCTCCGACCTTACCTTCCAAAGCGTTGCGCGCCCAGAGCCCACCCGCCTGGTCCAGAAAGGTCTTCATCTGCCCCGCCATCAGCCCGAAGCGCGTCGGGGTGCCGAAGATGATCGCATCATAGGCTTCAAGATCGGCAGGCGCCGCGACCGGGGTGTCATCCGCGATGAAACCGGCGCTCTGCCGCACTTCATCGGGCACGGTTTCGGGCACGCGCCGAATGTCCACCCGGGTGCCGGGGACGCTCGACGCCCCCTCGGCTTCGGCCCGGGCCAAGCTGCGTACATGGCCGTAGCTGGAGTAGTAGAGAACGAGAACACGCGTCATGGGATCTTCTCCAGGCAGGAATTTTCGATGCCCGAGAAGATCGTGCAGAGCGCGGCACGGATTAACCGGCCCGCAGTCAAATCATTCTTTACGCAGCGTGAAAAAAATCAGCCGGCAAGAGCGGCCTGCAGGTGGTCGAGGAAGGCGCCCACGCGCGCATCCAGTCCCAACCGCGAGGCGGTGACGGCGAAGATCTGGCGCGGCGGCAGCTCGTGCTCGGGCAGGATTCGGACAAGGCGTCCCTGCGCCAGCGGCTCGGCGGCGATGAAATCCGGCAATGTGCCCAGCCCGTGCCCGGCGATCAGCAGGTCGCGCAGAACAAGGCTGTTGCCGACCCGCACCGCCGGCTCCAGCTCCAGCGACACCGTGCCCGAGGCAGATGTCATCACCCATTGCGTCAGATGATCGGCATGCAGAAAACCGATCACCCGATGCCTGGTGATGTCGTCCGGCTGGGTCGGTGTGCCGGCTTGCCTGAGGTAGCACGGCGCGGCGTAGACGCGCTGACGCGTGGTGCTGATCCGCCGCGCCACCAGACCGGAGTCAGGCAAGGCGGTGCGGATTCGGATCGAGAGATCGAAGCCGCCGTCAACCATGTCGACCATGTGGTCATCCAGTGACAGGGTGAGCATCAGGTCCGGATGGGCGGCCAGAAACCCCGGCAGCATTGGCGCGATCACCGTCTGCCCGAAGGAGTTGGGCGCATTCACTTTCAGATGCCCTCGTATCGCTCCGGCGCCCTCGCGGATGCGAGCCTCGATGTGTGTGACCGCGTCGAGGATGCCGGCCGCCTCGTCGTAATAGAGCCGGCCGGCTTCGGTCAGCGACATGGTGCGGGTGGTGCGGTTGAGAAGGGCAGCGCCCAGGCTCTGCTCAAGCAGCTTGATCTCTCGGCTCAGCAGCGCGGGAGAAACCCCCAGATCCTCTGCGGCCCGCGTGAAGCTGCCACGCTCCACAATGCGACGAAAGGCATGCATGACTGAAAGCTTGTCCATTGGCAGAGAATACTGTTGCAAATCTCATCACAGAGGGCGTGCCCTGCAGTATAAGCCCGGCGGCGCTGTCGCGGAATGGTGTTGCCCTTGCTGGCCGTGCCTCACGCTCGCCTCAGCACAAGAAGGGCGAAGAAGGAAGCGACGCCGATCCCTGCCGTAAGCCAGATCGCAGACAAGCCCCAGGTCGCCATCGCAGCGCCGAAGATGAGGGGTGCGACTGCCTGCAAGGCACGCGCCGGCGCATTGAGCCAACCGATCCGCCGGCCGTAACCAACCGTGCCGAAGAGAGCCAGCGGCAACGTTCCCTTGGCAATGGTCAGGATGCCATTCCCGGCCCCATGCAGAAGGGCGAAAGCATGGGCCGCCGGTCCCCCGAAAAACACGAGCGCGGCCGCGGCGGCAGGATGCGCCGCCGCGGCCACGCGGGCCGAGACCAACGGATGGAACCGACGCAGCAGACCAAACTCGAGAACCCGCGCCGCGACCTGTGCCGGGCCTATGAGCGCACCGGCGGCGATGGACGCGGCAGGGCTGGCTCCCGCAATCTGAAGCAGCCCCGGCAAATGCGTGGCCATGGCGGTCGAGTTGAACCAAGTCGCAGCGAAGACGAAAGCAAGAAGATATGCCGCAAGCCGTGACGGCGGCGGTCCGGGCTCGACCGGCCTTGGGCTGGTGTCCCCTCTTTTCGATCCCACCGGCAAGCAAGCATTCAGCGGCAACGCGACACTCAGCTGGAGCAGTGCCCATCCGAAGCATGCTTCGCGCCACCCCCATGTCGCAAGCATGAGTCCCGAGAGCGGCCAACCCACCGTGCTGGCAAAGCCGGCGATCAGCGTGATACCCGTGATCGGACCGCGCGCATCATTGCCATAAATGCCTGTCAGCGTGGCAAAGCCCGCCTCGTAAAGCCCGATCCCCATGCCGAGCCCAATCACGGCCCAGCCCGCGAACAGCACTGGTGGCGTCGGCGCCACGGCAAGCAGGCCGAGACCTGCCGCGAACACAATGTTCGACAGCATAAGCACGCCGCGCCCGCCCTGGCTGTCGATCCGCGCTCCAGCCCAGGGGCCGGCCACCGAGGAGATCACCATCGCCATGGAGAACGCGCCGAATACCCAAACCTCCGACAATTCGAACTCTGCAGCCATAGGCGCAGCCAGAACGGCAGGAATGTAATAGCTCGAGGCCCAACTGACGGTCAGGGAAGAGCCGAGCGCGGCGACGATCAGGCCGCGCCGCGCCGGAGACAGTCGTGAACGGATCATGGCATCCTCGCCTCAGACGCGGCCAGCGACGCAACATGCCTCGCCGCGATGACTCATGTCAGGGCGCTCCAGAGCTGAAACAACACTCCGGACGCAAGGGCCCCGACCAAGGACAGGCCGATGTAGGCCGTGAAGACCTTTGGCCGGACGAGCGCCCAGACCGCCATGGCTGCCGGGATCGACGTGACCCCACCCGCAACCAGGAAGGCCATGCCCGCTCCAGGCGCCATTCCCTGGCCGACCAGCCCACCGACCAGAGGCAGCGCTGCATAGCCATTCAGATAGGCTGGGACACCGACCAAGGTGGCGGTGGCGATTGGCAACAGTCCCTCTCCACCCAGCGTCGCGGTTACGGTTTCCGCGGGGATCCATGCGAGCATCAGACTTTCGAGCAGGAAAGCCAGCGTCAGCCACATGGCGAGAAACAACGTGGTGCTCAGCGCTGTCCTACCGAAAGTCGTTCGCCGGTCGGGTTCCGCCCAGAAGCGCCAGACCACTGGCTTGGGCGCGCGAATCCATGCACCGCCACAGCCGCCGCCCCTCCTGTCGCGAAGTGGATCGACGAGGGCGCCACCCTTCATCAGCAGATGCACTACAGTTCCGCCGAAAACCCCCAGGCCAAGGGCGGCCAGCGTCTTGGCGACGGCGAATTCAAGTCCCAGCACACCTGCGGTGAGCACGAACATCGAAGGATCCATGATCGGCGAGGAAAGCCAAAAGGCCATGACCGCAGGGAGCGGCACCCCCATTGTCAGCAGAGCGGCAATCAGCGGGATCACACCGCAGGAGCAGAAGGGCGAGAGGCCCCCCGCCAGCGCACCGAGGCCAATCATGATCGCAGGCGCCCCGTTGAACATGCGGGCAATCAAGTTTTCGGCTCCAGTTGCCGCGGCCCAGGCAGCGATTGTTACGGAGAGAACGAGAAATGGTGCCGTGGCCAGAAGCGATCGCCCGGCAAAGATTGCACTTTCCGCAGCCTGAGGCGTATCAAACAGCGCCAGAGCCGCCAAGATTGCGGCAGAGACAAGCCAGGCACGATGCTTTCGCCATGAGATGCGGGGCGGAAGACGAGATGGAGCTACAACAGTTCGCAGATTCATATCCATTTATCCGGCCTTGTGGTTATTTTGCAGAACAACCAAGCATCCCGTTCACCCAGCATCCTAGTCAGAGCCCGAAGAAACTCCTGAACAGCATTCGGATGTCAGGAAATCGATGATGCGGTGCATCGCGGGAAAATCGACCCTGTTGAACACCTCGCGGCCCTGCCGCTCTTGAATGACAAGGCCGGCATCGACCAGAGCCGAGAGATGATGCGCGAGGGTCGAGGGAGCTAGGCCCAAATGCTCGCCGATATCGCCAACCCGAAGACCGTTATCACCTGCCTTCACCAGCAGACGAAAGATCGACAACCGGGCGTCGTGGCCGAGAGCCGCAAGGGCGCGAGCGTGTGGGCTGGTCGTGGTCATGGCCCGAATATAGCGACTTTTCTGGTTGTGTCGATATATTTTTCGAAACCTCAAGTGCCGGAGGATTCGGGTGCGCGTGAGCCGTGAGCCGTATTCCCTCATGGTGAACCGCGCCGGTCTTGCCGGAGGCTGATTTGGTTTAGTTTCGCGGCCATGGCGTGGCCGGACCGCCAGTGGTGCTGTTCCTCTATGCCCCGGGCCGCGGCGCAATCCACGCGCTCCGTTTCCTCGACGGCTATCTTAGACGGTTCCTACAATGGGACGGCTATGAGCCTACGGAAAGCTCACTTGCGTCGAGCGGCCGGAAAGCCCGTGGCAGCTAGTGTCTTGCTGACCCATGTGAGCCGGCGGTTCGTAAAGCGCCTAGAGTCCAACGGCTCGCCGACCGCCGAGGCCGCTCTGCGCCAGACCGCCGAGCTATAAGCCATCGAGGTCGCCGGCCGCGGCCACGGTAGTGTCCGAGGACGTGGTGTAATTTCTGCGCCTTCGACGGTGTAATCCCCGGGTGGCCATCGAGGTGTATGGTCGGGTGGAGTTTCGCGACTTCAACCACGAACCAGACGGAGACCCCGATGACCAAGACCAACATGGACCTTTCCGAGCTTCTGGCAAAGCAGGATGGCGGCGATTTTCTGCGTGCCGTCGCCGAGGCCGTCTTGCAGCTGATCATGGAGGCCGATGTCGAGGGCCTGATCGGCGCTGGCAAGCACGAACGCGCTGATCAGCGCACGACCTGGAGGAACGGGTATCGAGAGCGCGCTCTCGATACCCGTTTGGGCACGCTGAACCTCAAGGTCCCGAAGCTCCGGCAGGGCAGCTATTTTCCCGGCTTCCTGGAACCGCGCAAGACCTCCGAGAAGGCGCTGGTCGCCGTCATTCAGGAAGCGTGGATCGGCGGCGTCTCGACCCGACGGGTGGACGAGTTGGCGCAAGCCATGGGTCTCAGCGGCATCTCGAAGAGCACGGTCTCGAAGCTGTGCAAGGATATCGACGAGCGGGTGAACGAGTTCCTGAACCGACCGCTGACTGGCGAATGGCCCTATGTCTGGCTGGACGCGACCTATCTCAAGGTGCGCCAGGGCGGCCGGATCGTCAGCGTTGCCGCAATAATCGCTGTCGCCGC
>RFHG01000389.1 GCA_003696465.1 Gammaproteobacteria bacterium
CATGTGGACACGCTGTTGCGCGCCGATGGGCTACTGCCCGAAATCGGCTTCTACCATCGGCCGCGCTCCGGTCATGCGGCGCTGGCCTCCGATCTGATGGAGCCGTTCCGCCATGTGGTCGAGCGTTGTGCGCTGACGATGCTGGGCCGGGGGCGGCTGAAGCTTGAGGATTTCGAGCATGGTGATCGCGGCTGTCGCCTGTCGGCGCGGGCCCGCAGGCTGTATCTGGCAGCGCTGACCGACTCCCTGCTGCAGCCCGTTCGCGCCCGCGGCGATGATGCGCCGGCACCGCTGCTCGATCACATTCGCCGCCAGAATCTCGCCTGCCGGTTCTGGCTGGCCGGCCGCAGCCATGCCTTCCATGCCTGGAGGATGCGATGAAGGCCTGGTATCTGGTCTGTTTCGACATCTCCGACGATCGCGTGCGCACGCGGCTGGGCAAGTTGCTGCTCAGGCATGGCTATCGCGTCCAGGAATCGGTGTTCGAGATCGCCGTGGCCACGCCGGCCCAGCTGCGCGAATTGCGTCGCCAGGTGCTGCATCTGATTGAGGATGAGAACGAGGTGCGCTTCTATCGCCTCTGCCGCGATTGTCGCCAGGCATCCAGTCGCGTGGATGGTCAGCCTGTGGCGGGCTTTCCGTCCACGGTCATCGTCTAGCCCATGTCTGAGATGAATATCCCTTGTATGAAGGGAGCTTGCGTATTTTTGCGCCTGTGGATAACAGTCCCTTGTGCCGCCATCATAGCAAAATCGGGCACTTACGCGATTTCAGCTTGCCATTTTCGGCGCTTTTTGACAGCGTTGGCTGTGGAAAACCTGTGTGCCGCCAAACGCGGGTGCAAGGTGCTGGAATCCAAGGGAAAATCAGGGGTGCTGTTGGCCTCTGAATCGGCCGAAGGGCCGTTGAAACTTACAGAAAACTTAGTAAGATTTCCCATTCGGTATGTTGGCCTCTGAATCGGCCGAAGGGCCGTTGAAACGTCAGCCAGACCCCGAACGGCTGGAAGTGGCTGTTGGCATGATTCTCCAGCAAAAGCTGGTTCATGCCACGGTAAACCGTCCCCGTCAGGGGGTTGTGATGGGGATCAACGCGCCACGGCCGCTCCCAGGGGGCGTGCCCCTTCTCCAGTGACTCCAGCATGAGCTGGGCCACTTTTTGGTACACTTTATTGC
>RFHG01000390.1 GCA_003696465.1 Gammaproteobacteria bacterium
ATGACGCGCCGCCTTGCGGCCCTTGACCGTGCCGGCAAGCTGGATGGCGCCGCCGAACAGCAGCAGCTTCTCGGTCAGGGTGGTCTTGCCCGCATCCGGGTGCGAGATGATGGCGAAGGTGCGGCGTCGGCCGACCTCTTGCTGATATGTGCTCATGTGTTTCCTGAAATTGCGTGTTGCCTGCCGGGCTCAGAACAGCTCCTTGCCCAGTACCAGGGCGTCCTCGCGCCCTTCATCGGCCGGGTAGTAGCCCTTGCGCCGGCCAATCTCGTTGAAACCCTCCGACTCGTAGAGGCGGATGGCCCGGGTGTTCGATTCGCGCACCTCGAGGAAGGCGCTGGTGGCCATCTGGCGGATGGCCAGATCGAGCAGAAAACGCAGCATCTGCCGCCCCAGGCCCTGCCCCTGATGGTCCGGGTCGATGGCGATATTGAGGATATGGCATTCCCCGACCTGGATCATTGCCAGCCCGTAGCCGACCATCGCCCCGCCGCGCTCCATCACCCAGGACGGATAACCGACCTTGAGGCAGCTCTGGAAGATGCCGGGCGACCACGGATGCGGGTAGGCACGCTGCTCGATGGCCAACACCGCATCGAGATCGTCGAATCGCATCGGCCGGAAGGACGGAGCCGGGAGCACCTCACGAACACTCATGGGGTCGCGCCTGCCAGCCGCATCGCCAGCTTGAGGTCTTCCCAGGCCTTGCGCTTGTCGGCCGGATTGCGCAGCAGATAGGCCGGATGATAGGTGACGATCATCGGAATGCCCGTGTCATCGTACAGATGTGGCGCCCCGCGCAGGCGACCAAGCGGGCTGTCGGTGTCGAGCAGGGCATGCGCCGCCACCCGCCCCAGCACCACGATTACCCTGGGCGACACCAGCTCGATCTGCCGGCGCAGATAGGGCGCGCAGGCCGCCACCTCCTCCGGCTTCGGATCCCGGTTGCCCGGCGGACGGCATTTCACCACATTGGCGATGTACACATCCCCGCGCTGCATGCCGCAGGCCTCGATCATGCGGTCGAGCAGCTTGCCGGCACGGCCCACGAAGGGAAGGCCCTGCCGATCCTCTTCCGCACCCGGCCCCTCGCCAATGAACATCCAGTCAGCCGAACGGTTGCCGTCTCCGAACACCACCCGGTTGCGCCCCTCGGCCAGCGCACAGCGCCGGCAGCTCTGAACCCGCGCTTCCAGTGCCTCCCAGTCCAGCGTCGCAACATCATCGACCTGCTCCGGCACCGGCACCGCTTCGGAAGCTGCGCGGGATACCGGAGCCGCCGGTTCCGCATGCGGGTCCTCGACTACCGCATCCTGCACGGCCGTATCGGTCGGGCTTTCCCCCTGCGCTCGCCGCTGCCAGACCGGGATGCCCATGGCCTGGAGCGCGGCGAGCTGTCTGCGGGTCCAGGGCATCGAGTGCTA
>RFHG01000391.1 GCA_003696465.1 Gammaproteobacteria bacterium
CCAGGAGTGCAGGCGCAGGCGGCTGTCTCCAAGGGGGCGGGCCATGACGGTGAGCTTGAAGCGGTCGTTCTGCTCCTGCCGGGGCAGTTCCCACACCGGATCGATCTGCTGGCTGGTCAGAAAGGGCGGGAAGGGTGTGACCTTGCCGCTGGTATAGGGCTGGGCCGGGCCGGTCTGGTCGCGGTGAATGATCTCCCGGTCGAAGCGGGCCTGGATGCTGAACCGGTAATGGGGGCGGAAGGTGGCGCTGGCGAGCCAGCTGTCGCGCCGCAGGTCGGGATTGTTGCGCACCGCGATGGTGCTGATGGCCGGATCGAGGCCGCCGACGTTCAGGGTGCCGCTGTTGCTGTTGTCGAGGTCGAGCAGGCGGTAGCGCAGATTGAAGGTCCAGCTCGGGTGCGGGATCCAGGTCAGATCACCGGCGCCCTTGGCGACATCGGTGCTGGAGACGACCGGCGACACGGTATCGGTCCGTTCGCCGCCCCGGTTCTCCCGCTTGCCGATGCTGGCGCTGGCGGCGCCGACCAGACCGCCTGAGAGGCTGGTGTGCAGTTTGAGGGTGGTTTCCGTGGTTCGGCTGTCAGGCACGCTGTCGTGCTCGAGGTCGGCGGCGGCCGGCCGGAAGAAGAGGTGGCTGTCGAAGGTATCAACGGGCCCCGCTTCGCGGTTGTCGAACTGGCGGTAGAGCTGTTCGACAATGACGTCGACCGGGCCGAGATGGGCATCGATGCCGGCGGTCACCTCCTCGGTCACCTGGTCCACCTTGACGCTGCGGCTCTGGACGTGGCAGCCGCTGCACTGTTTGGACCCGAAGCGTTGCTGTTCGGAAACGAAGCGTAGCTGGCGGGTGCCTTCGCGCTCCAGCCGCCAGTAGTTGATGCGGACATGGGCCGGATAGTTTTTCAGCCGGCCCTGAAAACGGGCCTCCTGGATGCCGATGTCGAGACGGTAGTCGGCCCCTGGGTTGTGGTCGGTGAACACGGCCCGGGGTGAGGGGCCGGCAGGGAAGGTGTCGGCGTCGGG
>RFHG01000392.1 GCA_003696465.1 Gammaproteobacteria bacterium
AAACGGCTTCTGGATGGGCGCGGCCACGCTGCTGGTGCTCATCGGCTCCAATCTCGTGGTTTCGCTGGTGCGCGGCCTGATACCGAAGAATGTGCGCATCCCGGGCTATATCACGATCATCGCCGCGTTCGTGACCGTCGTGGACATGGCGATGAATGCCTGGATGCATGAGATGTATCTGGTGCTGGGCCTGTTCATCCCGCTGATCGTCGTCAACTGCGCCATCCTGGGACGGGCCGAGGCGTTTGCCAGCAAGCATACGCCGATGGATGCGCTGACCGATGCGCTTGGCGTGGGTCTGGGCTTTACCTTTGCGCTGGTGCTGCTCGGTGCGGTGCGGGAACTGCTGGGTCAGGGCGAGGTGTTCGGCTTCCCGGTGTTTGGTCCGGAATATCCGGATGTGCTGATGTTCATCCTTCCTCCCGGCGCGTTCATCGCGCTCGGCTTCATTCTGGCCGGCATCAACCTGATCCATCGCCGCCTTGAAGCCGGCCGCAAACCCGAAAGTCAGCCCGGGGCGTCGGCCCAGGCCGCCCGGGAGTCGCTGTGATGGACATCGCGTTCTGGCTGTTCATGCTGGGGCTTGCGGCCCTGCTGTGGTGGGCCTCATTCTATGCCACGAAACGCATGCGCATCGAGAAGAACCACATGCGCGAGGAGCAGGCCCGACGCAACCTGGAAGCCCGAGCCGCTTCGCCGGGCGAGGGCGACGAGTCGCAGACATCGAAGGAGGAATAATCATGCCGTATCTGCATGTCCATACCAATGTCCAGATTGAAGACGAGGCCGGCTTCATGCAGCGCTGCTCGCAAACGGCGGCCGAGGCGCTGGGCAAGCCTGAATCCTATGTCATGGTCAACCTCAGCCACGGCAAGCCGATGCTGTTTGCCGGTTCCGATGCGCCGCTGGCCTATGTCGAGCTGAAGAGCCTGGGCATGCCGGGCAGTGCGACGGCCGAGCTTTCCGCGACGCTGTGCGGCATGCTCGAGGATGCGCTCGGCATCGAGCCCGGCCGCGTCTAC
>RFHG01000059.1 GCA_003696465.1 Gammaproteobacteria bacterium
GATTACGCCAGCTACTGTGCCCTGGGCATCAAGGATCCGGTGGGCAGCAAGGCCTGGTGCGAAAAGATGGAAGAAAAGCCCAAGAGCGACTGGACCGCCAATGAGGCGGCGAGTTACGCCAAGCATTGCGTGTTCTGATACCGGACGGGGATGAGCTCAGTCCTCCAGCCGGAAATCGATGTTGAGTTCCAGGGGCCACTGCTTTCGGCCCAGTTCGGGCGGAATAGGTCGATAGCGGCCGACCGATTCGACGCAGCGCAAGGCTGCCCGATCCAGCGACCGGCTGCCGCTGCCTTCCACCACGCGCGTGCGGGTGATGCGACCGTTGCCAAGCAGGACAAAGGCCACCCGCACGCGCCCTTCCGCATGTCGGCGCCTTGCCCGGCGCGGATAATAGTGATGACGCATGATCTCGGCCCGCAGTCCGGCCAGATAGTCGGCCTCAAGCAGGGGGTTGGTATCGGCCGGGCGGGGTTCTGCCACGGCAGGAGCAGGCGACTGCTCGGCGCGCTGGGCGCCTTGAGCGGGCGCCGCAGGGGCAGGCCAGGGTCTTTCCACCGGCATCGGTCGTGCCGGTTTTGTTGCGGGTTTCGGGGGCGTTGAATCCAGGGTCGGGGCTGTTGCGGCCGGCCGATCGTGCCTGGGTACCTCGTGTTTTTCGGGTTCTTGAGCGGGTTTCGTCTCGGATTGCGGGGGAGTGTCCGGCTCGGGGCGGGGCAGGGCATGGGCCAATGCAACATGGATGACGGGCGTTTCCGTGTGGGCCGCATTCCGGCCCGGAAGAAGATCGGACCGTGCAAGCCACCATCCGAGGGCTCCGTGCAGCAGGATCGAGAACAGCAGAATGACCTGGAAGGGGGTGGGGCGCAGTTTCATGAGGTCCGAGTATACCCGTTCATTCATTCGTGTTTGTGGCCTGACTGCATCGATCATGTCAAAGTGGAAAGCTGAACCGGAAACCGGAGTATTTCGTTACATGTTACGTATTGTCCTGTCCCTGTTTTGCCTCGCCCTGCCCGTTCACCTGTTTGCCGCATGGGCACTGGATGGAGTGGGCACCTTCCGCTTCGAGCCTGTCGCCGATGGGGTCTGGGTGATGCATGGGCCGGTTGAAGAGCCGAATGCCCGCAATCACGGGTTCATGAACAATCCGGCCATTATCGAGACGAAGGCAGGCCTGGTCATGATCGATCCGGGCAGCACCCTCGAGGTCGGTCGCAAGGTCATCGAGGAGCTGCAAAGGGTTTCTGATGCACCGGTCGTTGCCGTCATCAATACCCATATCCACGGCGATCACTGGCTGGCCAACCAGGCGGTTGCCGAGCGCTGGCCCGGGGTGGTGATTTATGCCCATCCGGCCATGCTGGCACAGGCGGAAAGCGATCGTTCACATGCGTGGCTGGAGCTGCTGGAGCGGGCCACCGAGGGCCACAGCCGTGGCACGCGCATTGTACCGCCCACTCGTCCGCTGGCCGATGGGGATGAACTGACAATTGGTAGTCATCACTTCCGCATTCTTGCCAGCACGCCCTCGCACACCGATACCGACATCATGATCCATCATGTCGAGAGCGGCACCGTGTTTCTGGGTGACAATGCCTTCCGTGGGCGGCTCGGGCAGTTCGATGCCAGCGCCCGCATCCAGGGCAACATCGAGGCACTGAAGCGCGCGCTTGATCTGAAGGCCCGGGTGTATGTACCCGGTCATGGCCGCAGCGGTAGTGCGGACGAGGTGGCAAGCCCCTATCTCGATTATCTCCAGCGCCTGATGACCGCTGTCCGCGAGGGTTTCGAGAACGATCTGGAAGATTACGAAATCAAGGCGCGTCTGCTGCCCGAGATGTCAGCCTGGGCATCCTGGCACGGTTTCGACAAGTTCTTTGGCAAACATGTAAACCGGGCCTTTCTGGAGGTCGAAGCGGAAGAGATGTAGTCCGCCCCCCCTGGGGCTCAGCCGGCAGGCTTGAGGTCCCAGGGGCGATCCGGCTTCTGCTCGATTTGGCGCGCGGCATCGCGCAGAGCGCCCTGCAGGGCCTCTTCCACCACCGGGTGATAGAAC
>RFHG01000060.1 GCA_003696465.1 Gammaproteobacteria bacterium
CGCATCTTTGGTGTGGCAGGCGCCGCCTCCCTGGGGTTCGACCCGGTAGACCAGGGCGTCCTGGTCGCAGTCGACCAGAATCTCGACGATTTTGAGAAAGTCGCCGGAGGTTTCTCCCTTGGTCCAGAGTTCGTTGCGCGAGGTCGACCAGAAGGTCGCCATCCCCTTGTCCAGGGTGGTCTGCAGCGCTTCGCGGTTGACGTAGGCGAGCATCAGCACGCGGCCGTCGGCAACGTCCTGAACCACGGCCGGTACCAGCCCGCCGCGCTTGTCGAAATCGATCTGCAGTTCACTGCCTTCTTCCAGTTGTTTCTTATCCATCATTCAAGCTCCAGTCTCAGAGTTCTTTGGGGTTGGCCATGTCGCGGGTGAAGACCTTGGGTGCGGGGATGGGTACGATACCGTCAACGCCGAGGCGCAGCAGCTTCGGGGCCAGGATATTCAGTTCCGTCTCGCGGATGACCGCCGCCACCGAGCGCCAGGCGTCATCCACCACCGGGCTGACGGTGGGTGAAACCACCGACGGCAGCATCTTTTCCACCTGTTCGAGCGCGCTGGCCGGTACGTCCATGAACACCATGTAGACCGGTTCCTTCTCGGCCTTGAGCACGGCGTCGATACAGATGCGCAAATCCTCCATCTTTTCACGCTTGCCGGTGTCTTTGAGGGCGTCACGGTTCGCCAGCAGCTGCGGATTGGAGGTGAACAGTTCGGCAACGATGATGTTGCCGTTGGCGCGCAGGGTTGCGCCGGTTTCGGTGATATCGGTAAAGGCGTCGCATTCGCCCATGTTGACCTTGGCCTCGGTCTTGCCTTCGCTTTTGAGGATGCGGATATCCTCGATGCCGAACAGCTCCCGCATGCGTCGGCGGGTCAGGTTGGGCAGTTCGGTGGCAATCACCTTGCCGACACAGTCTTCGGGCTTTTCAATCCCCAGTTCCGGACGTGAGGCGAGCACCAGCCGCGAGGGCTGGTTGGTGTGCTTGGAGAAAATGAAGTTGCCGAGTACCTCGAGCTCCTCTTCCATGCCCGCTTCGAATACGTAGTCCTTGCCGGTGATGCCGCAGTCGACGATACCGTCGCGGATTTTCTGCGGCATCTCCTTGCGGTCGAGAACGCGGAAGACGACCTCGGGATCGCAGGGGCTTGTCAGTTCGTACTGGCGCCCGGGTTTGAGTGGCCGGCCGGCCTTGTCGAGCAGGCGCAGAACCTGTTCGTTGAGACTGCCGGACGGAATGCCGAAATAGAGCAATCCCTCTTTCTTGCCGTACTTCATGGTGATATCTCCCCGATTGGAATGGCCGTCCCCGGGACGGCAAAACGGGAGCATTGTGGCAGGAACGGGGGCAAACTGCAAGAAAGAGGGGGAAGGGGGACGCGCTCGCTGCGCTTCGAATCCTCCTTGCCCGGTCTGAAAATGGAAAAGCCCTCCCGTTTGCACGGAAGGGCTTTTGCCAATGTGGCGTCCCCAGGGGGATTCGCCTGCTGCGTCGGTCGCATCCGGCTCCCTCCTGCGCAGGCCCCCCTCCGCTCGCTGCCGCGGCCATCCGTGGCCGCTCATCGTCCGCAGGACGCGCTCGCTGCGCTTCAAATCCCCCTTGGTTGGGTCTGAAAATGGAAAAGCCCTCCCGTTTGCACGGAAGGGCTTTTACCAATGTGGCGTCCCCAGGGGGATTCGAACCCCCGTCGCCGGCGTGAAAGGCCGGTGTCCTGGGCCAGGCTAGACGATGGGGACTTGAAACTCTCAAGTACCCAGCGGGAAATGTCCCCGCGAATACGGTGTTGATGAAGTGGTGAGCCGCGTAGGGATCGAACCTACGACCATCTGATTAAAAGTCAGATGCTCTACCAACTGAGCTAGCGGCTCACGCAACGAGGATGA
>RFHG01000393.1 GCA_003696465.1 Gammaproteobacteria bacterium
CGTCAAGATTCTGGCAAAACTGGATCTGTCCGAGCGCCGGCTTCCGCAGGACGGCAGCTTCACCGCCCGCATCGGCCACCGTCAGGTGGAGATCCGCGTGTCCACGCTGCCGACGATCTACGGCGAGAAATCCGTGCTGCGCATCCTGGATCGCAGCTCGATCGAGATGTCGCTGGCCGGCATCGAACTGCCGTTTGCGATGCGCGAGGAGCCGGAGCGGAAACTGCACCTGCATGATCCCTACGGCATGGTGCTGGTGACCGGTCCGACCGGCTCGGGCAAGACGACGACGCTTTATTCGATGCTCAATGCCGTCAAGTCGGATGAGAAGGCTATCTTTACGATCGAGGACCCGGTGGAATACCGCATCAAGGGCCTGCAGCAGGTGTCGGTAAAGGAGGAGATCGGCTTCAGTTTCTCCAATGTGTTGCGCTCGATCCTGCGCCAGGATCCGGACATCATCATGGTCGGCGAGATTCGCGACGGCGCGACGGCCTCGCTGGCAGTGCAGGCGGCGCTGACCGGGCACCTGGTGCTCTCGACATTGCATACGAACAATGCCATCGAAACGGTCTTCCGCCTGATCGAGATGGGCATCGAGCCGTATCTGATTCCGCCGGCGCTGCATGGCGTGCTGGCGCAGCGGCTGGTGCGCCGCCTCTGTCCGCATTGCCGCAAGCCGATGCCGGCGCCTTTCGCGCGCTCGGTCGTCGAGGCGCACGGGATGGATGCGGACAGGGACTGGACCTTCTGGCAACCGGAGGGCTGCCGCAACTGCATCAATGGGTTCTCCGGACGCATCGCGATCTTCGAATGGCTGGATCTGGATGATCGCTTTCATGATGTGATCTCGCACCAGACAACGCTGGCGGATCTGGAAGAGGTTGCAGCCGAGTCCGGCTACCGGCCGATGCTGATGGACGGGCTGGAGAAGGCCGCAGCGGGGCTGACCACGGTCAACGAGGTGTTGCGGGTGACGCGCCATGCCTGATTTCGCCTACGTGGCGGTCAGTCCCGACGGGCAGGTCGAGCGGGGGACGATGCATCTGCC
>RFHG01000394.1 GCA_003696465.1 Gammaproteobacteria bacterium
GGACCGGCTGGACAGTGGGCTCGCTGGCGGCCTCGCGGGGCTGGGTCTGCGACATGATGCAGCTCTCAAACGATAATGATTCTCAATTATGCAGCAATGAGACCCCGCCTGTCCAGCCGAAGTTCCACGGAGTGGCGAACACCTCAATCGAGGTTGACCGTAAGCAGGCTGTGCGCGTCCACCTCCAGCGGCAGCCGGACCCTTACCCGCCAGCCGCCTCCCGGCGCCCGTTCCAGGGGGTGGCCCTGTTCATCCTGCATGGCCTCGAGGGTGATCTCTCGATTGCCGCGCGGGGTGATGACCTCGATGCGGTCGCCCACCGAAAAGCGGTTTTTTACGTCCACCCGCACCCAGCCGTCGTCGTCGATGCCGATCACCTCACCCACGAAGCGCTGACGACGACTCTGCGAATGCCCGTGCAGGAAGTTCTGCTCGGCCTCGGTATGGTGGCGCTGGTAGAAACCGTCGGTATAGCCGCGGTTGGCCAGATTCTCCAGCTCGCCCAGCAGGGAGGGATCGAAGGGGCGCCCGGCCACGGCGTCGTCGATGGCCCGGCGGTAGGCCTGGGTGGCTCGCGCTACATAGTAATGCGACTTGGTCCGGCCCTCGATCTTGAGCGAATCGACACCGATGCGCACCAGCCGCTCGACATGCTCGACCGCACGCAGGTCCTTGGAGTTCATGATGTAGGTGCCGTGCTCGTCTTCCAGCACCGGCATCAGCTCGCCCGAGCGGTTGCCCTCCTCCACGAACCAGATGCGCTCGGCGTCGGGATGCCGCGGCGGGGGTTCCGGCTCGGTGTTCGTCTCCTGCTGCGGCCGCCAGACCCCTTCCGGGGTTTCCTCGCCGGGCACCATGCGGTATTCCCAGCGGCAGGCATTGGTGCAGGTACCCTGGTTGGCATCGCGATGATTGAAATAGCCCGACAGCAGACAGCGGCCGGAATAGGCAATGCACAGGGCGCCGTGCACGAACACCTCGAGCTCCATGTCGGGCACCCGCTGGCGGATTTCCTCGATGTCGTCGAGTGACAGCTCGCGCGAGAGGATGATGCGGCGTATGCCGACCGACTGCCAGAACCGCACCGAGGCCCAGTTCATGGTATTGGCCTGTACCGAAAGATGGATGGGCACATCCGGCCA
>RFHG01000395.1 GCA_003696465.1 Gammaproteobacteria bacterium
GGCCGGCCCAGCACGCGCCACAGATCGGAAATCGTCGTCGCCGGGCCGTCGAACAACCGCAGATAGGCCGGCGGGATGTAGAAGTCGTGCAGCTTGGCATAGGCCACATCGCCCATGCCCTGGTTGTTGCCGACCAGCAGCGTCAGGAACGAGACGATCATCGCCCGTCCGTCGATCACGTTCCGGTCGAACAGCTCGATCGGATAGGCGATCTTGGTGATCTCGCGCTCGGGGTCGATCTCATAGACCAGCGCATCGACGCTGCGGGTGAAGTCGTCGGTGGTCGAGACCTCGACGTTGGTTCCGGTCGAGCTCTCGGCCGCGAAATGCGCCGCCGTGGCAAGGTAGTCGTACCCCTCCTTGGGCTTGAGAATGTAGGCCGCGAGCACGTGGCGCCCACCGGCAATGAGATCTTCTTCCTTCAGATCGAGATTCGCATAGCGCCCGGACTGGTCCATGGCCGCCTCCTTGTGCTGCATCGCCCCCCGTCCGGGGGCATCGGGTTGCGTCGCCCCGCCGCGCCGGGCGGCGGGGCGGTGAGTGGTCCTCAGAGCTCGCCGGCGGCGTAGCGGCGGGCCATCTCGTCCATGGGGATCGGCTTGATCTTCGAGGCGTGGCCGGCGGTGCCGAAGGCCTCGAAGCGCTCGCGGCACACCTTCTCCATCGCCTCCATCGCCGGGATCATGAACTTGCGCGGGTCGAACTCCCGCGGCTTCTCCTTGGCCACCTTGCGCAGCTGCCCGGTCGCCGCCATGCGCAGGTCGGTGTCGATGTTCACCTTGCGCACGCCGTGCCTGATGCCGCGCACGATCTCCTCGACCGGCACGCCGTAGGTCTGGGGCATCTCGCCGCCATAGGCGTTGATGATGTCCTGCAGCTCCTGCGGCACCGAGCTCGAGCCGTGCATCACGAGGTGGGTGTTGGGGATCTTCTCGTGGATCTCGGCGATGCGGTCGATGGCGAGAATGTCGCCCGTCGGCTTGCGCGAGAACTTGTAGGCGCCGTGGGACGTGCCGCAGGCAATCGCCAGCGCGTCCACCCTGGTGGCGGCAACGAATTCCTTCGCCTGATCGGGGTCGGTGAGCAGCATGTCGCGCGACAGCTTGCCCTCGGCGCCCGAGCC
>RFHG01000396.1 GCA_003696465.1 Gammaproteobacteria bacterium
GGAGACGCCGAGGCTGCGGAGCGCCTGCTGCGCAAGGCCCTGGAGGAAGACCCGGCCAATCACCGCATCGTGCTGGACCTGGTGCCGCTGCTGATCGAAAGGGGTGCGTTCGACGAGGCAGAACAACTGCTCCATGGGTTGCCCATGGACAAGCACGAGGACGAGGCCGTCAAGCAGCTCGAGAGCCGGCTGCATCTGGCCCGGAGCACGACCGAAGGGCCGGACGAGGCAACCCTGAGGGAACGCATCGCCCGTGACGAGAACGATCTTGAGGCACGCTACCTGCTGGCGACCCGGCTGCTGGCCCAGGGCGAATACGAGGAAGGGCTGGAGTTGCTGATGGGCGTGCTGCGCAAGGACCGCAATTACGCCGATGGCGCCGCACGCCAGGCCATGCTGGATGCCTTCGAGCTGCTGGGCAACAGCGGCGAGCTGGTCAGCCGCTATCGTCGTCAGCTGGCCTCACTGCTCTACTGAGCCCCCGCCCTCCGCAAGCGGGCCCGACCACACTGGCCGGGCCCCTTTTCGTGGTGCGGCCGGGCTCAGCCTTGCACGCCCGGAGATGCGGCCTTGAGCTGGTCGAGGATCTGGCGCAGCCGCTGTGGCGGGATGTAACCCGGAATCAGATCGCCCTGCTCGGTGATGATGGCCGGGGTGCCGGTCACGCCCAGTTCCTGCCCCAGCTTGAAGTCGTGGGCCACGGGGTTTTCGCAGGTCTTCATTTCGATCGGCTTGCCCTGCTTGGCCAGCGTGATCGCCTTGCGCCGGTCATCGGCGCACCAGACTGCCTCGGCCTTGCGGGCCGATTCGGAGCCCAGCCCGGCCCGAGGATAGAACAGGTAGCGCACCTTGATGCCCTGCTTCATGTAGTCCTGGATCTGGCTGTGCAGCTTGCGGCAGTAGCCGCAGTCAATGTCGGTGAAGACGGTAATGGTGTGCTTCGGGTTCCTGGGCGCGAACACGATCATCTGGTCTTCAGGAATCGCTGCCAGGGCCCTGCGGCGCAGTTCCGCCCGGGCGGCATCGGTCAGGTTGGTACGCGTCTTGAGGTCGATGATCGAGCCCTGTACGGCATAGCGGGCATCGGCACTGAGATAGACCAGATTGGCCCCCAGGGTGACCTGATA
>RFHG01000397.1 GCA_003696465.1 Gammaproteobacteria bacterium
AGCACTCCCGCGGCGCCAGCGGGCTCTCGGAGATGATGCGTTCCTCATCGCGGAACACAATCGAGCCGATGCCGGTGATGCCCGGCCGGGCGTCGTAGATGCGCTCCTGCACGTGCTCGGGAAAGGCCTTGAAATCGACCTCCATCTGCGGGCGCGGCCCCACCAGCGACATGTCGCCCTTCAGCACGTTGATGATCTGCGGCAGCTCGTTGAGCTTGCTGATGCGCAGGTATTTGCCGACAGGCGTCACCCGCGGATCGTTGCGCAGCGTCAGACTGCCCGTAAGCATGTTGGGGCTGTCCTTCAGCATGGTGGCAAACTTCAGGATGTAGAAGGGCTTGTTTTTGTACCCGATGCGCTTCTGCCGGTACCACACCTCGCCTTCGGCCGTGAAGCGCAACAAAGGAATGACGACGAGGAACAGAGGCGCGCAAACGATCAGGCCTGCGCCGGCGGCCACCAGATCCAGCGTTCGTTTCAGGAAGGGGTACATAGGGTCGGGTTTTGAATCAGTGGTGTGCATGCTCGTTAATCTCACGCAACGGCACAACGACGCAATGGCACGCTACGCTTGTCTTGCGCCCTGCGCAATATCTGTCCATCGCCCAGTCTCGACTTCCACAGGGCTCCTCACATCTTCGCGTCCAGCGACTTACCCGTTTCCTTGTGGGCAAAATCTGGTACGTAGCGCTCCAGCCAGGACACCCAGTCGGCCTTGGTCAGATCGCTGCGTCGGCACATCGCTTCCAGCTCTGCCATGGCGCCCTCCACCTGCGCTTGCGACAGGAAACGGCGGCCCTGCACCACCCCGAGCGCGTGGAAGCGGTCCATATCGACCGTTTCCTCCGGGCCATAGAACTCCTCGTACATCTTTTCGCCGGAAGTGTCGCTCTCGAAGAAATACACCGGCCACTCGCGCGGGTGCTCGGGCATGCGGGCGGCTGCGGCACGCGCCTCTTCCTCGCTTGCGCAAAAGAGCGGCTGCATGCCCAGTTCCCCGAGGAGCGCCACCGCAATGTCCGAAAAGCGCATCATCTGCTCTTCGCGCAGCTTCGGGAAAAAGATTTCGCCCGGGGCGCCCAGCGTGCAGGCCAGCAGGCACAACTGCCCCGACTCCTCGGGCGAGACGAAATACCGCCGCACATCCTTCGGACTGGAAAAGGGCTGCCGCTTCCGGAGGCGCTCCAGGAAGCCGGCCAGCAGGCTGCCATTCGAGAAAGCCACGTTGGCAAAGCGCGCCGTGGTGACGGGCAGCACGTCGGCCGACGCCAGCAACACGCCTTCCATCAGCTTCTTGCTGGCCCCCATCACGTTGACGGGGTTGGTGGCCTTGTCGGTGCTCACGCAGAAAAAATGCTCGGGGGGCTGCCGCTC
>RFHG01000398.1 GCA_003696465.1 Gammaproteobacteria bacterium
AAAGACCCTCCTCTCTACCGCCATTGCCGGTGCCCTGTTTGCCAGCGCGGCTGCTCAGGCCGGCGTGAGCATGAATCTGGGCGCCACCAGCAACTACCTCTGGCGTGGCGTGACCCAGTCCAATGACCAGGCAGCCATCTCAGGCGGCCTCGACTACAGCCATGACTCCGGCTTCTATGCGGGTACCTGGACCTCCAGCCTGAGTGGCGGTAGCTATGAGCTCGATCTCTATGCCGGCTATGGGGGCGAATTCAAGGACTTTGGCTACGATCTTGGCGTGATCAGCTACCAGTATCCCGTGATCGATGACTATTTCAACGAGGTCTATGCCAACGGCAGCTTCAAGATAATCAACTTCGGCGTGGCCTACACCTTTGGCTCCAAGGATGACAACACCCCCGAGTTCAGCAAGGGCGACCTGTATGGCCATTTGGGTGCGGATTTCGAGCTTCCCGAGGGCTTTGGTCTGGGCCTGGTGGTCGGCGCCTACAACTTTGACGATCCGGCCGGCGAAGACTACGTGCACTATGGCGTGAGCCTGTCCAAGTCCGATTTCACCCTCGGTATCGAAAAGAACGACAAGACCGATACCGGTGCTGGCGAAGACAAGCCGCGCGTGGTGGTCTCCTGGAGCAAGGAGTTCTGATCGACCCCGTTTCGGAAAGGGCGTCCGGGGCCGGTGACGGGCCCCGGACACTGATCCCCGAGGCGTGGCGCGCTACCCCAACCAGTCAATCAGGAGTAAATGAGTCATGAAGCTTGTTTCAGCAATCATCAAGCCCTTCAAGCTCGACGACGTGCGCGAGGCGCTGTCGGAGATCGGCGTGCAGGGCGTGACCGTTACCGAGGTCAAGGGCTTCGGGCGGCAGAAGGGCCACACCGAACTGTATCGCGGTGCGGAGTATGTGGTCGACTTCCTGCCCAAGGTGAAGATCGAGGTGGCCATCGACGACAGCCTGCTCGAGCAGGTGGTCGAGGCGATCAAGGGTGCCGCCAACACCGGCAAGATCGGTGACGGCAAGATCTTCGTCTTCCCGCTCGAGGAAGCCATTCGCATCCGCACCGGCGAGACCGGCCCGGATGCCCTCTAACATCCGACCGTATTTTGGGAGATTCGTACAATGAAGCGTCTGTTTAGCAAGATCGTGTGGCAGGGACTTACGTTCCTGCTGTTGCCGGGGCTGGCCCTGGCCGACGACGGCCTCAGCAGTGGTGATACTGCCTGGATGCTGACGGCAACGGCCCTGGTGCTGTTCATGACCATACCTGGGCTGTCCCTGTTTTATGCCGGCATGGTGCGTTCCAAGAATGCCCTGTCGGTCCTGATGCAGTGCTTTGCCATCACGGCCCTGGTGACCATTCTGTGGGTCTTGTATGGCTACAGCGTGGCATTTGGTGGCAGTGGTGCCTGGTGGGGAGGGCTGGACAAGCTGTTCCTCAAGGGCGTGACTGCAGACAGCCTGAGTGGGTCGATACCCGAGACGGTGTTCATGACCTTCCAGATGACCTTTGCCATCATTACGCCTGCCCTGATCGTGGGCGCCTTCGCGGAGCGCATGAAGTTTTCTTCCATGCTGATCTTCATGGGCCTGTGGCTGACCTTTGTCTATGCGCCCATTGCTCACTGGGTCTGGGGTGAAGGCGGCTGGCTAAGTGGCAAGGGCATCCTCGACTTTGCTGGCGGAACGGTAGTGCATATCAATGCCGGTGTTGCAGGCCTGGTGGCCGCACTGGTACTCGGTCCGCGCAAGGGCTATCCGCAGACACCGATGATGCCGCACAACCTGACCTATACCGTGGTCGGCGCAGGCATGCTGTGGGTGGGCTGGTTCGGCTTCAATGCCGGTTCCGAGCTGGCCGCCGACGGAACGGCCGGCATGGCCATGGCCGTGACCCAGATTGCCACCGCGGCTGCCGCCCTTGCCTGGATGCTGAGTGAGTGGATGGCGCATGGCAAGCCCAGCGTACTGGGGATCGCATCCGGTGCCGTGGCCGGCCTGGTTGCCATTACCCCGGCGTCCGGCACGGCTGGCCCGATGGGCGCAATTGCCATTGGCCTGGCTGCGGGCGTGGGTTGTTTCTTTGCGGCCACCCGCCTCAAGCGGGCACTGGGCTATGACGATTCACTCGACGCCTTCGGCGTGCACGGGATCGGTGGGATCATCGGCGCCGTGTTGACCGGAGTCTTTGCTGCGCCCTCGCTTGGGGGAACTGGTCTGGGGGTGGAATCCGGCTCCATCCTGGATCAGGTGACCGTGCAGCTGATTGGTGTGGGTGCCACGCTGCTCTATACGGCGGTTGTCAGCTATATCCTGCTGATGATTGTGGGCGCCCTGTTCGGGCTGCGTGTGGACGAGGAGGCCGAGACCCAGGGTCTCGACATCAGCGAACACGACGAGCGGGCCTACAATTTGTAAACCATCTCCACCATGGAGTCATCGGGCGAAAAGCCCTGCGAAACCCCGGTTCTGAACCGGGGTTTCGTATTTCGAGAGGGAATGCGGGCTGTCCCCATTTTCCCGTGTCTAGATTGCACACTCGCTATCGCGAGCGCGCCCCACTTTCTTTGCTTGCCCAAAGAAAGTGGGCAAAGAAAGGGTACCCCGGGCCCGTGCCCGCTTCGCGGGTACCCGTCCGCGAACGCATCGCTGCGGGGGTTCATCGACGGGCATCCCTGCCCGACGATGAACTGGCCGGCATCCCTTGCCGGCCCCCGGGTC
>RFHG01000399.1 GCA_003696465.1 Gammaproteobacteria bacterium
AGGCTGTCCAGGTTGTTGGCCAGGCTGGCCTTCTCGGCGAGCTGCTGCCACTGGCTGACGCTGGGCGCCCCGGCAACGAGCAGCAAATCGTCTGCCCATTTACGGGCTAAATCCGCCGCCTTGGCACCATGCCGACGCCGGGTGTATTCCTCTTGCAACCAACCGGCAAGCTGCTGCTCGGCCTCGGACATCTTTGCGTTACCTTGTCCTGCGGGCAGTCCCAGGCGGAACTGAAAGGGGACGAAACGCGCCCCGGCCAAAAAAGGGGGATTGAGCCAGATTTGCCCCAGTCCGTCGGTACGGTAGTCGCCGACACCCTGACGCAGTTTTTCGGCCAATGTGGTCAGCTCTTCCTGACTCAAAGGGGCATTCGGTTCAAAAACCAGCACGCTGCCGGCACAGATGACCTGGCGTTCGAGGTCGTGAGCACCTCGGTGGGCATTGAAGGGCGCGTAGCTGCGAAACCGCAGGTGGCTGCGCCCGGCGACAAAGCGCCCCGCAGGAAGACCGTAGGCGGCCGCAGTCGGTTGCAGGGCCGGCATACCGGTGCCAGCGTCGCGCAGGGCGATGTCGGACAGGCAGTAAAGGAGCAGCAACTGGCCATCGTGCGGACTGTGCGGCCAGGCCGGCGCCGCAACCGGTTCGATGGCGACCCGGCCGAACTCCGCCGAACGGGAACGGCCGATATATACCGGATCTGCAGTCAACGCCTCGGCAACCTGCTCCAGCAAAGCGTCAGCGACCTGGTCATCGGCATCAATGTGCAACCACCAGCGGCTGCCTTGTTCCAGGTACTGGTAGCCGAAAAGCTGGCCGTCACGGGCGCGATAGCCTTTGCCGCGGTCGATGGCGGTTTTGAGCCGAAAGCCGCGAGGCGGATGATACACGCCACCATCTTCAAGCAGATAGCCTTCGCGGCACTGCTTCGGCTGCAAACCCGGCCTGTCCCAATCGCTGCGCGCACGGTTGGTAGGGGTCTTGTCCGCTTCTTCACCCGGGTATTTGGGTTCATAGAAACACAGGGGCATGGGCAGACCGATACGCCCCTGGTAGTCGACCGGCAGGGCATTGGCGAAACGGACCTGGCCGGAATGAAAGACCGTCCAGGCATGCTCCCCGAGCTTTGGGTAGAGTCTGCCGGCAACGGCGCCGAGGAAGGCGGAGCCGGGCAGCCAGGTGAGGGTTTCATGCCCGCCGCTGGTGGCGCTGCGGGCGCTGACAACAACATCCTCCTTGAGGGTGACACAAAAATGCAGCTGTTTCATGCCGATACCTCCTCGACACAAACCTGCACCCGGCCGAAACC
>RFHG01000400.1 GCA_003696465.1 Gammaproteobacteria bacterium
TCGGCCACATCGAACGGGGCGCGGTTGGTTTCGGCCACACCGGAAATGAAATACACCGCAAACAGGCCGATGAGTGGCCAGGCAAACCACTGCCCGATACCACCGGCCTGGGCCTGCACGATCTCGCTCAGGTTGAGGCTGCCGGCCGCCATCAGCACACCCACAAGGGCAAACCCCATGGCGATTTCATAGGCCACGATCTGGGCTGCAACGCGCATCGAGCCGAGCAGCGCGTACTTGGAGTTGGAGGCCCAGCCGGCGATCAGCACGCCATAGACCCCCAGCGAGGTCATCGCAAGGATATAGAGCAGACCGGCATTGATGTCGGCCAGTACCAGCCCCTCGTCGAAGGGCACCACGGCCCAGGCGGCCAGGGCCGGCGCAAAGGAGAGAATCGGTGCGGTCAGGAACAGGTAGCGGTTGGCATGGGTGGGGACCACCACCTCCTTGAACATGGCCTTGACGGTATCGGCGATGGGCTGCAGCCAGCCGCGCCAGCCCACCCGGTTGGGGCCGATGCGGATCTGCATGTAGCCGATGATCTTGCGCTCGGCATAGGTCAGATAGGCCACGGCCAGGATCAGCGGCAGGACGATGATGACGATCTTGACCAGGATCCAGATCACCGTCTGCAGGCCTTCCGGCAGCATGTTCCAGAGCGAGACCAGCCAGTCCATCAGGATACCCTCGCCAGTTCGACCGGGCCGAAGGCATCGGCCAGCTGGGCAACCCCGGGTACGCCCCGCGGCACGAACACGCAACCTGCCGGGACCCCGGGCTCTACCCGCACCGGCAGACTCAGGCTGACCTCGCCCTGCCGTACGAGCAGCAGGTCCCCGTCGGCCAGGCCATGGGCCTCGGCCAGATCACGGCCGACCATCAGTACGGGCCGGCCCGGCGGCGTGGCCTGCAGCGAAGCCGCACGGCGCACCAGGGCGTCGGTGGCGTAGGTGGGCACATATTCGACTGCACGTGGTCCCGGAACGGGCTCGGGCAGCTCGAAATGGCCCACCGGGGCGTGCGCATTGGTGAACTCGAGCTCGGCATCGAACAGTGCCTTGAGCTCGTCGCGAATCTCCGTGCTGTCCAGGTACTCGAAGCCTTCCAGGTCGCACAGGGTGCCCAACACGCGCAGCACCTTCCAGGCAGGCCGGGCCTCGCCGGGCGGGGAGACGGCCCCGTTGAAGCCCTGCCAACGCCCCTCGGCATTGATGAAGGTGCCGGAGGCCTCGCCGAAAGAGGCAATCGGCAGCAGCACATCGGCATAGTCGCGCATACGCTCGCTCGCAAAGGGGGTCAGGCAGGCAACGAAATCGGCCTCCTTGAGGCGCGGCAGCAACTGGGCGGCATGCGGGGTATCCAGCTCCGGCTCGACATTGAGCAGCAGGCAGGTACTCAGCGTACCCGCCCCCAGCTCGGTGACGGCACGCCCCTCGTGCGGTGGGCACAGGCCGGCTGCACCCCGGTGCGGCACCATGCCGGCCAGCCAGCCACCCGCGCTGTTGGCCCCGTCGGGCAGATAACCAAGCCGCAGCCCGGTGGCCTCGGCCAGCTCCCCGGCCAGGGCGCGCAGGCTGGAGAACCAGGGTGAACGCAGGGCCCATGCCCCGATCAGAAGATGGCCGTTGCCACCGGCAGAGCGCAGGGCCTCGGCCATGGCCCGCGCCTGCTCGCGGGTGCCCTCGTCCCGGCAGGATTCAATCAGTGCCGCGACCGACTTGCCGGCGGCAAAGCCGCAGGCGGCGAACACCTCTCCGGCGATTGCGGCGAGCGCATGAACCATGCCCTCCGGGTCCGTGACCCAGGCCTGTTCCAGCTCGAAGCGGTAGTCGAAATCGCGCGGCATCAGGGCCAGCATGCGCCCGCCATACTGCCAGGCCTGCCTCAGGGCATGGTGCAGAATAGGCTGCTCCATGCGCAGGTTGCTGCCCAGCAGGAAGACGAACGGGGAGCGGCGCAGGCTTTCCATGCTGTCGCCCAGCCAGGGGAAGAGTGGCGCCTGGTTCTGGTCGCTGAAATCACGCTGGCCAATGCGATGGTCCAGGTTGTGACAACCGAGACTGCGCATCAGCTTCTGCAGCAGGTACATCTCCTCGGTGGTCGCCGAGGGCGAGGCCAGCGCCGCCATGTGATCCGGAACCGCTGCCAGCA
>RFHG01000401.1 GCA_003696465.1 Gammaproteobacteria bacterium
TCGGCCACTTCCTCGGGGCTGACCACCTCGAAGCGCACATCGATGGCGTGCGAGGTCTTGTCCTCGTATTCCACCTCGGCCTCGGCCAGGGCCGAGCCGCAGTCCACGCACCAGTGCACTGGCTTGGCGCCCTTGACCAGATGTCCCTGCTCGATGATGCGGCCGAGGCTGCGCACGATGTCGGCCTCGAAGCGGAAGTCCATGGTCAGGTAGGGGCGTTCCCAGTCGCCGAGCACCCCCAGGCGGCGGAAGTCGCGGCGCTGGCCCGCCACCTGCTCGGCGGCATATTCGCGGCAGGCGGTGCGGAAGGTGGCGGCATCCACGTCCTTGCCGGCCTTGCCGATCTTCTTTTCCACCTGCAGCTCGATGGGCAGGCCATGGCAGTCCCAGCCCGGCACATAGGGCGCATCGAAGCCGGCCAGGGTGCGGCTCTTGACGATGATGTCCTTGAGGATCTTGTTCACCGCGTGGCCGATGTGGATGTCGCCATTGGCGTAGGGCGGGCCATCGTGGAGGATGAACTTCGGCCGTCCGGCGCAGTGCGCGCGCAGGCGGTCATAAAGTTTCTGTTCCTCCCAGCGCGCCACCATGTCCGGCTCGCGTTTCGCCAGGTTGCCGCGCATGGGGAAGTCCGTCTGCGGCAGATTGAGGGTGTGCTTGTAGTCGCTCACGGCAGGACCTGATGTTGGCAAAGCGACAAGTTTAACAAGAGATGCGGCGTGCAAGGAACGCGCGTGCGGCCTGCGCGTCGCGATCGATCTGTTCGGTGAGTGCCTCAAGCGACTCGAAACGGGCCTCGTCGCGCAGCTTGTGCAGGAAATCCACGCTCAGATGGCGGCCGTAGAGGTCCCCCTCGAAGTCGAACAGATGCACCTCCAGCACGTACTCGGTGCTCTGCGCATCGATGGTGGGGCGCACGCCCAGGCTGGCGACACCCGGCCGCGGCTCTTCCGGCAGGCCCCAGGTCTCGACCACGAAGATGCCGGACAGCGGCGGGGCATAGTCGCCAAACGGCATGTTGGCGGTGGGAAAGCCCAGCTCGCGTCCGAGCTTGTTGCCGTGCACCACCCGTCCACTCAGCCGGTAGGGGCGACCGAGCAGCCGTGCCGCGGCATCCAGGTCTCCCGCACCCAGCAGTTCGCGGATGCGGGTGCTGCTTACCCGGCAGCCGTCGATCAGAAAGCTCGGCGTGGGCGAGACGCCGAAGCCGTGGCGCCGCCCGGCCGCGCGCAGGAAGTCGATGTCACCCTCGCGCCCGCGGCCGAAGCGGAAGTCATCGCCGATCACCAGATGGCGGATTCCGAGCCCATCGACCAGGATCTTCTGTACGAAGTCCCCGGCCGACAGGGCGGCCAGACGGGCGTCGAAACGCAGCAGCAATACCCGATCCACCCCGTAGCGGTTGAGCGCCTGCAGCTTCTCGCGCAGCCGCATCAGCCGCCCCGGCGCCTGCTCCGGCGCGAAATACTCCCGCGGCAGCGGTTCAAAGGTGATGACCGTGCCCGGCACATGCAGCTCGGCGGCCTTGTCGGCGAGCTGCCCCAGCACCGCCTGGTGGCCCAGATGCACCCCGTCGAAATTGCCGATGGTGGCCACGCAGCCGCGATGGCGTGGGCGCAGATTGTGCAGACCGCGGATCAGTTCCATGGAGGCAGTATATCAACGGGGGCAGGAGA
>RFHG01000061.1 GCA_003696465.1 Gammaproteobacteria bacterium
AGTCTGCGTGACGACGGTGGCATACGGGTGATCAATCGCGGTTTCAACGAAACGAACGGTGAATGGAAGCAGGCCATCGGCCGGGCCTATGTCACCGGCGCCGCCGATGTCGGTGCGCTCAAGGTCAGCTTCTTCGGCCCCTTCTACGGTGGCTACAATATCATCGCCCTCGACCGTGACGGCTACCGGTGGGCCATGGTCTGCGGCCCGAGCCGAGACTATCTCTGGATTTTGGCGCGCAGTCCGCGACTGGACAGAGAGGTTTACCGGCAACTGGTGGCGAGGGCCAGGCAGCTCGGGTTTGCCGTCGAGGGTTTGATTGAAGTGAGGCAGGTGCCGGAGGCGCACTGAACGTTGACAGCACGTCCTGTGATGATAAACCTTGATGGCGAGCCCTTTTACTTCGGAGAGCACCGCATGCTCAGGATGCAATGCGCCCACTGCGGCAATCTGATCGAATCCCAGCTTCTGACCGAGATGAAATCGGTTTATTGCCGGCGGTGCGGTTCATTCCAGGATGTCGGCGAGCTGTACGTGACTTCACGCGGCTTTACCGTGCTGCGGCGCGACCTGCTCGACCGGCTCAAACGCTGGGAACGGCTGTTGCGCGATGCTCTGAAGGACCGGGAGTTGCTCGAATTCGCCGAACGGTTTGACCCGCGCGAAGCCGAGCGTCTTGATCGCCTGATCGCCTCGCTGCGCGAACTGCTCGACGGCGCCCGCGATCACTTCCGCCTCTACCTCGATCCTCCGGTGGAGGTCAGCTGCTGCCGGCGCGGCGGCGAGGGGCTGGGGCAGCTGGTCAACCTGAGTATCTTTGGCGTCTGCATTCGACTCAGGCCGGAGGTGAAGCTGCTGCACCGGGGCGACCGGGTCGAACTCGAGGTCCAGTTGCCCGCCAGCGAAACCCTCCTGCGGCTCGATGGCCGGGTCGCCTGGAGCGCGAAACGCCCGGGCCGAATGCCGGTGCACGAGATTGGCGTCGCGTTTGACGGTCTTGAAGATGCCGCC
>RFHG01000062.1 GCA_003696465.1 Gammaproteobacteria bacterium
CAGGTTGTTGAAATCGTGCGCGATGCCGCCGGCGAGCACGCCAAGGCTCTCCAGCCGCTGCACATGCTCCAGCTTCTCCTGCTCCTGCTTCTCCTTCGTGACATCCTGGTCAATGCAGACATAGGTCTGCAACTCGCCATGTTCGTCCGGTATCGGGGCCACCATCCTGCGGAGGATGATCGAGCGGCGCTTCAGCCCAGCCGGCTCCAACCTCACCTCGCCCTGCCAGATTTGCCCACGGCCGATCGCCTCCCGGATGGCGCGATCGGTCGCATCATCCTGCTGGCCGCCACGCAGTTCCGAAGGATACCGGCCGATCACCTCTTCCAGGCTTCCACCAAACAGCGCGCATGCCTGTTCATTGGCATAGCTGACGCGGAAGTCCCGGCCAATGAGCATGATTGCGGCTGGCAGATGGTCGATGGCCGCTCGCAGCATCCGGTTTTCCCGTTGGGCTTCCATGCGCGCAGTATCGTCAAGGACCACGGCCAGCACGGCATCCACTCCGTCGAAGCGGATCCTGCGCGCATTGATGATACCCCAGAAGCGGCTGCCATCGCCGCGCTTCATCCGCGCCGCAAAGCCGCTGACCTCGCCCTTCTGGCGAAGGGCTGCGATGAAGCGGTCGCGATCGCGCGCATCCTCGTACACCTCCCGGGCGGGGGTCGCAGCGGCCGTTTCCGGATCGAGCCCGACCAGCGCATAGGCCGCCTCGTTCGCAAATAGCAGTCGCCCGTCCTCGACGGCCGTGACCATCGTCGCCACTGGATTCGCCTCCATCACCTGCCTGAGCCGCTGCTCGCTTTCGGCAAGGCGTTGTTCGGCACGCTTGCGTTCCGTGATATCGCGCATGACGACCAGCACGAACCGAGACCCAGCTTCCTGGAATGGCCGGGCCTGCACCTCCCCCCAGAACTCGCTGCCATCGAGCTTCAGCAACCGCTCTTCGATTAACGGAGCCTCCTTTCCTTGCTCGATTTGCACGCGGATACGCTCCATCACCTTGGCGCGATCCTGCGGATGCACGCGCTCGATGACCGGCGTGCCGATCAGATCGGCTTCACTTTGACCGCCGAACACAGCCACGGCGGCGGGATTGACCATCTGCCAGATGCCGTCCCGGTGCACGCCGACGGCATCGGGAATCAGCTCGAACAGGGCCTTGAAGCGGCGCTCGGATTCACGAATCGAGGAAAGATCGCGCACTATGCCCAGCCCCAGCTTCTGGCCAGCCACGGAGATGATCGTCGCCGAAACCTCGCCAGGAAACTCGCTGCCGTCCGCCCGCCGCCACAGCGTTTCAAAACGGATGTGTCCATCCTCCAGAAACTGCTCGAAACGCCGCCGGATCTCCTCGCGCACCGAAGCCGGATGCAGATCCGGCACCCTCAGCTGAGACATATCGCGTTCGCGAATCCCGAACATCCTGAGCGCAGAGGCATTGGCGCGCACCATCCGGCCTTCGAGGTCATGAATGAAAATGGCGTCGTTGGACTGCTCGAACGCCGCCTCGAAAAGATCGCGCAGCTCGCGCTCACGGACCTCGCGCTCGACCTGCTCGCTGACATCCTCGTGCATAATCACGACCCGGTCCGGCCGGCCGTCCGGACCGTTGAGCGGATAGATGCGCGCCTTCAGCCACATTCGGCGCGACTCACCGCCAGCATTCTCCCCGGGGTCATAGGCATGGGTATCGATGAAGATATGTTCGCCGTCGAAGGCGCGGCGAATCTGATCGAGAATGCCGCTTTCGGCCAGCTGCCGGTCCTCGAACAGGTTGTAGCCGTCCAGCACGTCGCGGGACACACCCCAGAGCTTCTCCCAGGCCGTATTGACCATCAGGCTGCGGCCATCGCGATCGAACACCTGGATGCTGACCGGCGACTGTTCGACGATCGCGCGAAAGCGTTCCTCGGAGGCGCGCAGCGCCTCGACCAGCCGGTACTGCGCCTGAAGCTGCTTCTCCTCCGGGGTCGGCTCGCTCATGCGCGGCTCATCCTGCCCCAAGCCGGGAAGTCAGCTCCTCGGAGCCCAACACCTCGGCATACAGCGGGAAGATTTCCTGGCAGTAGAAATCCTGTTCCATCTGCGTCCGGCCGGCGGTCGCATCCTTAAGC
>RFHG01000402.1 GCA_003696465.1 Gammaproteobacteria bacterium
GCAGTATCAGGTGCAGGAGATGCTGCGCATCGAGCGCATCTTCGAGCACGAGGGCATCCAGGAAGAACTCGATGCCTACAATCCGCTGATCCCGGATGGTACCAACCTCAAGGCCACGATGATGATCGAGTTCCCCGATCCCGAGGAGCGGCGCAAGCGGCTGGCCGAGCTCAAGGGCATCGAGCGCCATGTCTGGATGCAGGTGGATGACATGGAGAAGGTGCATCCGATCGCCAACGAGGATCTCGAGCGCGAGACCGAGGACAAGACCTCATCGGTGCATTTCATGCGCTTCGAATTCACGCCCGAGATGATCGAGAAGCTGCGCGCAGGCGCACCGCTGCGCATTGGCATCGACCATCCGAACTATCGGGCCGAAACGGAGATTACCGGCGAGACCCGCGAGGCCCTGCTGCGCGACTTCGACTGATCGTCCACGCTATACCCAGCTGACCACGCGGTTGCGGCCTTCCTTCTTGGCCGAGTAGAGGGCGTGGTCGGCCTGGCGCAGGGCGGTGTCCAGGCCCTCGCCCTCCAGCGCCACCACCCCGATGCTGACGGTCAGCGGGATGCGAATGCGGCCGTACTGCAATGGCGAGGAGGCAACGCGTTCACGGATGCGCTCGGCGATCTCCTCGGCCTGGTCGAGGTCGGCATCCGGCAGCAGGACGGCAAACTCTTCCCCGCCGGTACGGCCCAGGATGTCGGTGTCGCGCAGTACCTGCTGCAGTACCGAGACGAAGTGTCGCAGGGTCTCGTCTCCGGCCTTGTGCCCCCAGCTGTCATTGATGTGTTTGAAGTGGTCGATGTCCAGGGTGAGGACGGCGCACGGCCGGCGTCGGCGGCGGCAGCGCTTGTATTCCAGTTCGGCCAGCTCCATGAACATGCGCCGGTTGTAGCAGCCGGTCAGGTAGTCGGTCGTGGCGAGCTGTTCCAGCTCCTGCTGGTAACGGCGCAGCTCGCTGATGTCGATGAGGATGCCGCGCTCGCCGACGATCTGTCCATGTGCCCGGATTGGGCAGGCACGCAGCAGGGCAGGGAATTGCTCTCCGCTGCGTGATTGCACCAAGTATTCCATTTCCAGCCGAGCGCTGCAGTTGCCCACGCCCGGGCGTTCCGGGGGGCGGAACACGAACAGGTCGCGCAGGTTGAGCCGCCCGAGATCTTCCTGTCCGTAACCGAGGCGTTCCATGCCGACCTGGTTGAGGAAGGTCACGTTGCCGTTGGCGTCCGCCTCGTAGATGATCTCCGGCAGCAGCTCGGTGGTGTCGCGGAAGCGGTCTTCCATGATGAGCAGCCGCGCATGCATGCGCCGGTACCGCTCGAGCAGCAGCGCCATCAGACCCAGCAGAACAAGGATCAGCAACTCCCCCTTCATGCCGCGCAGCACCTGCCACCAGAACGCACCGTCGGTCTGGCAGACCACCAGCTTCCAGGGGGCCTCGGCCAATGGCAGCACACGCAGGCGGTAGTGCCCGATCTGCTGCAGTCCGCCTGCCGCCAGCGCGCTGCGGGCCTGCTCCACGGAAATGTCCTGCGGCAGTCTTTGGGCAATATCCGGGACCGGCTGCGCGTCTGCCTTCGGTGCCGGTCTCGGATCGCGTTCGGCCAGGATGTGGCCGTGGTCGTCGATCAGGTAGGCACCGCGGATCATCGGTCCCACTTCACCCAGCAGGCGCGTGAGCTGTCTCAGCGTGAGGTCAATGGCGACCACGCCGCTGAAACGGCCTTCCTCGACCACCGGCCGGGCCGCCGTGACCATCAGTCCCTGGCCGAATTCATCCTGATAGGGTTCGGTCCAGCGTGGTTCGAGGCGGGGATTGTTCGCAGGTTCAAGATCCCGGTAGAAGGGCTTTTCGAGCAGCGTGTCGGTGTAGTGGTAGGTGGCCGGATCCACCCAGGGCACGGCGAGCAGAAAGCGCCGGGCAGAGAGGTAATAGATCCAGGTGGCCTCGGGCAGGTTGCGCCGGCTGGCCAGCATCAGCGGAGCGGCTTGCAGGGCGGCAGCCAGTTCCCTGCCGGCCGCCTCGGGCGGCCTCGGCCCGGCGCCGCTCAGATGGACCGGGACGGGTGTGCCCCGCTCGCGCACCTCGAGTCGGGCCGACCAGCCCTGCCATGAAGGATGATGCCGGACCGGCAGCGCAAGGTCAGGTTGTCCGGGCGGGTGTTCAAGCTCGGCGCCGAGCAGCAACAGATGGTGATTGACGGCGGCAAGGATGGCATCGATGTCGGCAGCGATGCGCGTCCAACGCGTGGCCTGTTCCTGCTCCAGTTGCCGTGCGTGCAGGCGCAGCGCGCTGGCAACGACCAGAACGGCGATGGTGACCAGCAGCAGATAGGCTGGCCACGGCACATCTCCGCGATGCCTTCCCCCCCTCATCATTCCCGCATGATAGCGCGGCATCCTGCCCTCTGCCACAACTCCGCCGGCGCGCTTCAGGGGGTGTCGATCAGGGCCAGGCTCAGGGCCGGCCAGTAGGTGATCAGCAGTACCGCGGCCAGCAGCAGGAAGAAGAAGGGCAGGGTGGCCCGGTAGATTTCCATCACCTGCCGCCGGAAGCGGAAACTGGCGATGAACAGGTTCATGCCCACGGGCGGGGTGAAGTAGCCGAGCTGCATGTTGGCCAGGAAGATGATACCCAGATGCACGGGATGAATCCCGTAGCCTGCGGCAATCGGCAGGATGATGGGAATCATGATGACCAGTGCCGAGAAGATGTCGAGCATCATGCCCAGCACCAGCAGGAACAGATTGAGCAGGATGAGGAAGGTCCAGCGGTCGTCGACCAGGTTCTGTATTTGCTCGAACAGCCGGGTGGGCACCTCGGTGTCGATGAGATAATTGGTCGAGGCGAGCGAGACCCCGAGGATGATCAGGATGGCCCCGACCAGCACCATGGCCTCGCGGATGATGCGCGGCAGTTCCCGCAGCCGGATCTCGTGCAGAATCACCACCTCCACCAGCAGCACATACATGGCTGCCACCGAGGCCGCCTCGGTGACGGTGATGATGCCGCCATAGATGCCGCCCAGCACCAGCAGCGGCAGCGGCAGCTCCCAGATGATTTCGCGCAGGCTGGCCAGCGCCTCGGCCAGGTCGAAGGCGTGCCGCTCGCGTGCCGCGGGCTGGCTGAACCAGCTCCAGAATGCGAGCAGGGCGATCATCAGCAGGCCGGGCAGGATGCCGGCCAGGAACAGGTCGTCCACGGATACCGGCTGGTCCAGATCCACCTGCTGTGCCACCACGGCATACAGGATGAGGGGCAGCGAGGGCGCAAACAGCAGGCCCAGGCTGCCCGATGTGGTAATCAGCCCCAGGCTGTATCGCTCGCTGTAGCCCCCGGCCAGCAGGGCAGGGAACAGCAGGGCACCCAGCGCCACGATGGTGACACCGGAGGCACCGGTAAAGGCCGTGAACAGGGCACAGGTGACCAGCGAGATCAGGGCCAGTCCGCCCGGCATCCAGCCCAGCCAGGCCCGCGTGGCACGCACCAGGCGGGCCGGTGCGCCACTCTCGCCCAGCAGGTAGCCGGCGAAGGTAAACAGCGGAATGGCCAGCAGCACCGGCATTTCGGCCAGCCGGTAGATCTCCACGCTGACCACTTGCAGGTCTACCTCCTCGCCGTGAAAGCCCCACAGGGCGCTGGCCCCGATGACCGCGAACAGGGGGGCGCCCAAAAGCGCCAGTAGCAGCAGCAGAAGGGGCATCAGGGTTCCACCTCGAGCGGCACCGGGGCCGGCTCGGGCGGGGGCGGCAGGAAGGCCTGCAGCAGATGGCGCAGGGCAATGAGCCCGAACCCCAGCGGGATGGCAGCTTCCGCCAGCCAGGCCGGCATGCCGCTGAAGGCCTCGCTGCCCTGGCTGAAGTCATCGGCCACCAGCAGGGCGCCATGCCAGGCGATCAGCCCGGCCACGGCGGCGGTGAAGAGTTGCACCAGGGCATGGGCCAGTCGGCGCAGCCCTGCAGGCAGCAGGCGGCCGAGCAGATCGATGCGGATATGGCGGTGTTCGCGGGTGGCGACCAGTGCCCCGAGCAGGCCCAGCCACAGCACGCCCAGCTTGAGTGCCGGGTCCAGCCAGAGGAAGCCGGTGTCAAACAGGTTGCGCAGCACGATCTGGGCAAACGAGGCACCGATCAGCCCCAGCAGCAGCACCGTGAGCAGCAGGTCCTCCAGGGCGTGCAGGCTGCGGAGGATGCGCTGCATCATTGCCCGGCGGCGAGATGGGCCTGTCGTTCGGGCCGCTGGGCCCGGTATTCCGCCAGCAGGCGCCGCAGCCGCTGGTGCAGTGCCTTGCTGACCACGATGCCCTCCTCCTCGGCGATGGCCTCCTCGGCCAGGCGCTTCCAGCGCGCCACTTCTTCCGTCGAGGGGGTGACGAAACTGAAGCCGCGCTGGCGCAGGGTGGCCAGCGCTGCCGCGTTGTCACTGCGGTTGGCCCTGTCGAGCCGACGGAAGATGCCGTCCATCACCTCCATCACCACCTTGCGATCCGCCGGGCGGATGCGGGAGAAGCGCTTCTTGTCCACCACCAGGGCGCCGACCAGGTACATCAGCGGCTGGTTGGTAACCGACTTGAGTCGTGTATGCCACTGGAAGGCGATGGCGCCGACCGGGGTGGCACCCACGGTATCGATCAGGCCGGTCTGCAGGCTGGTATAGACATCGGCCAGGGGCAGGGTGATGGGCTGTACCCCCATCTTGCGAAACAGTACATAGCTCAGCAGGTCGTCCTCCGGCACCCACACCTTGTGTTGCCGGAGTTCCTCGATGCGCGTGATCGGGTCCGACGACATGAGATAGGCGAAACCGCCCTCGGCCAGACCGAGGATGACGAAACCGTGCTGCTCCATGCCCTTTCTGAGCACCGGGTCGATCTCGCGGCGCACGGCATCGACCTCGTCCAGTGTGTTGAACTCCATCGGCAGGCTGTAGATCTGCATGTCGGGATAGACCCGGGCCAGGCTGCCCCCGGTCAGCGCGCCACCATGCAGCTGGCCGAGACGTATCTTCTTGAGCACGCTCTTGTCGTTGCCCATCACCCCGCCCGGGTAGAACTTGAGCTTGACCCGGCCGTTCGTGCGGCTGGCGATTTCCCTGGCACCGGCCCGCATCTCCTGCATCCAGCGGGTACCCTCCGGGGCCACGGTGGCGATCTTCAGCGTCAGCGCAGGGGCCAGGGCCGGGAACAGGGCCATCAGCAGCAGCGACTTCGACAGCAGGCGTCTCATGCGCGTGTTTCCTCGCTCAGAAATAGTCTTCGGCCCCGGCCAGCAGCTTGCGCGCCTCGGCCTGGGCCAGTTCATTGGACAGGGTCAGACCAGGCTGGTGCGGATCGGCCTCCAGGACCTCCTGCAGCAGGCGGTCATGCAGGTCGCGGTCGAACACGAGCCGCGCATAGTGCCGGGCATAGAGTACCTTGGCCATCAGGTTGCGGCCACCGGAGCAGGCAATGGCCCGCTCGAAGTGTTTCCTGGCCAGTTCGGGCTTGCCGCCCATGGCCGGTGGCAGCAGGGTATCCATCACCCCCAGATAGAGCTGTGCATTGCCCTGGTCGTGGCAGTCATCGATGGCCACCACCCGTTCCAGCAGGGCACGGGCCTTTGGCAGGTCGGCCACGGCATTCCAGTCGCTGCTGCTGGCACGGATCCACCCGGCCCAGGCGGTGCCCAGGCCGTAGATCAGGTCGATGCGTTCCGCCGGCAGGCCACGGGCCCTGGGGGCAAAGGCCGTGTGCGGCTGGTCGAGCGTGGCGCAGGACTCGGGCAGCTCCACACAGAAGGCATGCCGGGCGTAGTCCAGGGCACGGCGGGCCAGCTTGCGCGCGCGTTCCGGATCTTCCACGAAATTGCCGGCATAGCTGCCGTACAGCCGGCTGCCGGTCAGCAGGGTGGCAGCATTATCGGGGTTGCGGGCGATGAGGCCATCGATCATGAGCAGATAGGCCGGCATGGCCTCGGCCACCGTGCGCGGGTCGTCGTGATTCTGCATGGCCTGGCCCAGCCCCTCCGCCATGGAACGGGTCTGGCTGCCGATGATCTGGGCACAGCCGCCGAGCATCAGCAACAGGGGGAGCAACAGCAGGATGTGGCGTGCAGGTCGTGGCAAGTGAGGCAGTCCTTTTCTTGGGCCGGGGCATTATAGCCTGCCCCGTGCCCGGCGTTCATCCGCCGCCTCAGTAGGCAAAACCGATGGTGGGGTCTCGACCGTGCACGGCCTCCAGGTAGGCGAGCTTGCCCCGCCAGACACCCACCGGATCGGGCACGCCGATCAGATATCCCTGACCCAGGTCGATGCCGATGTCGCGCACGAGGTCGCGTTCCTGCAGGGTCTCGATCATCTCTGCCACCGTCTCGAGCTGCAGTTCCCCGGCCATCTGCTGGCTGATGCGCATGATGCGTTCGCTGGCGGGGTGTTCGGCTGCATTCCTGATCAGTGAGCCGTCCAGCTTGAGATAGCGCACCCCGCCTTCCAGGGCCAGTTCGATCACGGTCTGCAGGGAGGAAAAGCCGGTGCCGAAATCATCGATGGCAAAGACCAGGCCGTGCTGGCGGTGCAGCTCGAGCACGAGCTCGCTGCTCTCCAGCAGGAGCTGTTCGGTCAGTTCCAGCACCACCTCGAAGTCGGCAAGAGGACCCGTGAGGGCAGCGGAGAGCAGCTCCAGATAGTCCGGATTCTGCAGAGAGCCGGCCGAGACATTGAGGAACAGGCGCCGCGTGTGACGCGCAGGAGTTCATCGCGGTGGCGCAGCAGGGCCTTGAGTACCAGTGTGTCAAAGTCCGCCACGAGCCCCATGGAGATGATGTCGTCGATGAACAGGCCGGCGCTGATGTAGCCCTCACCTTCACGGAAGCGGCCCAGCACCTCGAAGGCGTGTATTTCTTCCTGCCGTGCAAGCCGCACCAGTGGCTGGATGAAGATCTCGGTGGTCTCCTCGGTCAGCTTCTCGCGCAGGTCGAGGCTGCGGGAATAACGTTGTCTAAGCCATTCGAACATGGCCTCGGTCGCCTCCCTGCCGGCGGAAATGCCGGATCCGTCCCGGCGGGCGCGCTGGTTCAGGTATTCGACCAGCAGGTGCATGTTCTCGGTGGTGAGTTCGGTGACGTTGCTCAGATCGATGCCGTGATACTGCAGTGCCGGTGTGACCGGGAGCCCGTGCTCAGTCGTGGAGATGCCTTCCTCGAGCCGGTCGAGCACGGATTCGAGCCAGCGCGGATCCCTGTTCAGGGCAAAGAGGTAGAAGTCGCCGGCGATACCGCGCGTGTACACCAGCCATTCGGCATGCTCCTCGCACAAGGTCTGCAGGGTGCGCTCGACCAGTTCCAGTGTCTGGTTGCCGACCTCCTTGCCGTACAGCTCGTTGAGCTTGCCCAGCTGGCGCAGGTTGATGACGCAGAAGAGCTTGTTTCCCGGCAGGTAGAGGGCGGCCTGGAGAAAACCGAAGAAGCGGTTGACCCGATTGGTCTGCCCTTCGAAATAGAGCAGGCCAACCAGGTTGAGCAATTGGGTGAAACGGCGCTGCAGTTCCTGGAAGGCGAGATAGGCCTGCTCGTGGCGTTCTGCCCGCAACAGGGCATAAAGCAGCCCGGCCTGCTGGACGATCAGCCGGTGTTCCTCGAGGATCTGGTTGCAGATCTTCAGGTCCAGACAGATCAGGAGGCTCTCGGGGTACTGCAGGGCGCGGGCAAAGGCGCTGTCTTCGGCCGATTCCAGCGGGTAGTTGGCGAGGTCATTGCAGATTGCTTGGCGCAGGCGCTCCATCCACTCCATGCTGAGTCGGATCAGCAGCTTGTCACGGATGGCCGCCTTGGGCAGTTCGAGCGGGGTGGCGGATTCGGCCAGCAGGTAATGGCGCGCCGTTTCGCGCTTGGCATGCTCGAAAATGGCGTCGATCTCGGGGTAGTGGGTGTAAGGGGCGTCTGTATTGGAGGCCACCAGCTCGATCAGCTGACTCTTGATCTGGTTGAAGCCTCCCATGAGCAGGACAAAGGGGATGTCTTTGCGAAAGTATTCCTCTGCCAGTGCCCGGGCAGCCTCGTTGCCGTCGGTGCTTTCCTGGAGGAAGTGCTCCAGGAAGCGGCGAAAACCGTCCAGCAGGAGTGCTTCGGTTTCGTCATCGAGCAGGCCGTCCAGGGTGCCGTGTTCATGATGGAACCGGTGCAGGCTTTCCAGCAGGCTGTCGATCTGTGGGGGAGTCAGGTGCAGGGGCTGGTCCTTCATGTTGATGAATGTGGGGCTTCCCGTCCCTGTACTTCGTGCGGCAACGTGCCTTCCCTGCACGGTGCATGTTGAACGCGTTTCTGACACCGAGTCTAGCGGGTTTTACGCCATGCTCAACTCGAGGAAACTCTGATCAATTGGCAACACGGCATCTTGTGGTGCCCAATCACCCATGTCCGCGTTGCCAATCTTCGTAATAGTCCCGCTGTCACATGCAATCCGCGCCTTGAGCCGGATGATTTTGCACCGCAATCTGCGCGCGCAGAATCAATCAGGCCTTGCTCAAAAATGATCGAGCAGTTCGGCCACACGGGAAAGCGCGGTGACTTCCATTCCGGGTATGGCCTTGCGCGGGGTATTCGCCTTGGGTACCAGGGCACGGCGAAAGCCGTGCTTGGCCGCCTCGCGCAGCCGCTCCTCGCCATTGGGCACGGGGCGTATCTCGCCGGCCAGGCCGATCTCGCCAAAGGCCACCAGGTCCGGAGGCAACGGCCGGTCGCGAAAGCTCGACAGCATGGCCAGCAGCAGGGGCAGGTCGGCGGCGGTCTCGGTGACGCGCACACCGCCGACGATGTTGGCAAACACGTCCTGGTCGTACATGGCGATCCCGGCATGCCGGTGCAGCACGGCCAGCAGCATGGCCAGGCGGTTCTGTTCCAGACCCACGGTCACGCGTCTGGGGTTGGCCAGGTGCGACTCGGCCACCAGGGCCTGCACCTCCACCAGCATGGGGCGCGTACCCTCGCGGGTCACCATGATGACGCTGCCGGGCACCGGCTCCTCGTGGCGCGAGAGGAAGATGGCCGAGGGATTGCTGACCCCCTTGAGGCCATCCTCGCCCATGGCAAAGACACCGATTTCGTTGACCGCGCCGAAGCGGTTCTTGACCGCGCGCAGCACGCGATAGCGGCCACCCGGATCGCCCTCGAAGTAGAGCACCGAGTCGACCATGTGTTCCAGCACCCGGGGGCCGGCAAGCTGGCCTTCCTTGGTGACGTGCCCCACCAGGAACAGGGCGGTGTGGGTCTGCTTGGCATGGCGTACCAGGCGCGCCGCGCTCTCGCGCAACTGGCTCACCGACCCCGGGGCAGACTGCAGCAGTTCGGTCCATGCGGTCTGGATGGAGTCGATGACCATCACGCCCGGTCGTTCCCGGCGTGCGGTATCGAGGATGCGTTCGACGCAGGTCTCGGCCAGCAGCTGCAACCCGTCGGCCTCGAGGCCGAGGCGGCGTGCACGCAGGCTGACCTGTTGCAGCGATTCCTCACCGGTCACGTACAGGGGCCTGAGTGCCTGCAGGCCGGCCAGGGTCTGCAGCAGCAGGGTGGACTTGCCGATGCCCGGGTCGCCTCCGATCAGTACCACCGAGCCATGCACCAGGCCGCTGCCGAGGACGCGATCCAGCTCGGCCTGGCCGGTGGGGGTGCGTGCCTCGGCTTCCAGTCGTACCTCGCCCAGCGGGGTGACACTGGCGCGCTCGCCGGCGTAACCGGCATGGCGGCTGTTGCCGCCCTTGCCGCCCGGGGTCGGGGGTTCGGCGGCCACCTCCTCCAGGGTGTTCCAGGCCCCGCAGTCACCGCACTGTCCGCCCCACTTGGGGTGCAGGGCGCCGCATTCGGTGCACTGGTACTGGCTGCGCGCACGGGCCATCAGCCGCTGGTCTCCGTCTCTTCCCGCGATTTCAGTCTGGGGCCGGCCTTGACCCGGCGGATGGCATTGTCCTCGACCTTGACCACCTCCATCGGATGCCCGCCGATGAGCACGCTGGTACCCGGTCGCGGGATCATCTCGAGGTGCTCGAGGATCAGGCCGTTCAGCGTGCGCGGGCCGTCGGTGGGCAGGTCCCAGCCGAGCACGCGGTTGATCTCGCGGATGTGCGTGCTGCCGTCGATCAGCCAGGTGCCATCCTCCTGAGGCGTGATGTGGCGCGAATAGCCGGAGGGGTCGGTGGTGAACTCGCCGACGATTTCCTCGAGCAGGTCTTCCAGCGTGACCAGGCCGAGGATTTCGCCGTATTCGTCCACCACCAGGCCGATGCGCCGGCGTTCGCGCTTGAAGTTGAGCAGCTGCTGGTTCAGCGAGGTGCCCTCGGGGATGAAGTACACCGGGCGCAGGTGTTCCTGGAAGGTGTCCGGGGTCAGGCGCTTGCGCAGCAGCAGCTTGAGGATGTTGCGCACATGGATGAATCCGAGCACCTGGTCGATGCTGTCGCGGTACACCGGCAGGCGGGTGTAGGAGGTGTTGGCCAGCTGGTCGATGATCTCGTCCCAGTCGTCGTTCAGGTCGATGCCGACGATCTCGTTGCGCGGCACCATGATGTCCTCGACCGTGATGCGCTCGAGGTCGAGGATGCCGATCAGCATCTTCTGGTGCTCGCGGGGAATCAGGCTGTTGGCCTCGTTGAGCACGGTACGCAGTTCCTCGCGGCTCAGGGCCGCATTGCCGCGGGCCTCCACCGGCACGCCCAGCAGCCGCAGCAGGCCGTTGGCCAGCAGGTTGACCAGCCATACCAGCGGGTAGGCGATCTTCAGCAGCGGGGTATAGATCCAGGCCGCCGGGTAGGCCACCTTTTCTGCATGCAGCGCGGCCAGGGTCTTGGGTGCCACCTCGGCAAAGATCAGCAGCATCAGGGTCAGCACCCCGGTGGCGATGGCCAGCCCGGCATCGCCGTACAGGCGCAGTGCGATGAGCGTCGCCAGCTGGGTGATGAGGATGTTGACGAAGTTGTTGCCGAGCAGGATCAGGCCGATCAGCCGGTCGGGCTTGTCCAGCAGGGCCTGCGCGCGCTGGGCCCCCTTGTGTCCCTGTTCGGCGAGGTGGCGCAGCTTGTAGCGGTTGAGTGCCATCAGCGCCGTCTCCGAACCGGAGAAGAAGGCCGACAGCAGGAACAGTCCGCCAAGCGCGGCGAAGAGGATGCCTATGGGGGTGTCGTCCAAGCGGTCAGTACCGTCCAGCGATGTAATGGAGGGCCATTATCGGCATGCGCCGGCAGGGCTTCAAGCGGCCCCGCCGCGACCCAGGATCAGCTCCAGCACCAGCTTGCTGCCGAAGTAGGCCAGCATCAGCACGACGAAGGCGCCCAGGGTCCAGTTCACGGCCAGGCGCCCGCGCCAGCCGAAGCGCCAGTGGCCGAACAGCAGCACGCCGTAGATGAACCAGGCGGCGATGGAAAGGATGGTCTTGTGCACCACGTGCTGCGCGAACATGTCCTCGAGATAGACGAAGCCGCTGGCCAGGGCGATGGTCAGGAGGATGAACCCGAGCAGGATGAAGCGAAACAGCAGATGTTCCATCTCGGCCAGGGGCGGGAGCACACGCAGCAGGCCGCCCGGCTGGTGGTTGTGCAGGTGGCGGATCTGGTAGGCCAGCAGCAGGGCCTGCAGGGTGGCCAGGGTCAGTACGCTGTAGGCCAGCAGCGAGATGAAGATGTGCAGGTCGAGGCGGGCGTTGGGGTGGCCGGCGATGAAGCTGATTTCGGGCAGGCTGCCGGCCAGGACCGCGCTGATGCCGGCAAAGGGCAGCAGGACCAGGCCCAGGCTGATGCTCACCCGTCCGAAGCAGGAGACCAGCAGCAGCGCCGCTGCCATCCAGCCCACGGCCGACAGGGCGCGGAAGAAGCCGAGGTCGAGCCCTTCGGGGGTGACGATGGCTTGCCACAGGGCCACGCCGTGCAGGATCAGGGCCAGCAGCCAGGTGCCGAGCAGCAGCCGCGAGTCGATGGCGGTGCCGTTGCGCATGCGCCCGCGCAGCTGTACCGCCACCAGCGCGGTGGTGAGGAGGTAGGCGAGCATGGCCAGCGCAGTGAGCAGAGGGTGCATCGGATCCTGTCCAACGGTTGCCAAGGGGGCTGCATGGGGGTTCCCCGGATTCCGGTCCGGCGGTTCGCCCGCGCAGTCGCACTAGAATACCCGAAGGGGGCGGCACAGGGAACGCGCAGCGGCGCCGGGAAAAATGTGATGGTCATCACAGTTTTTGAGCCGTTCGTTCCGCCGCAATCGACCATTTGTCATCATTGCGCAGCAGTACACGCCCGATGCGGGGGCGTATGCTATGTTTGCAGGGAAATAATGATGGGCCGCCGCAGCAGGCCGCGCGGGGCCCGGCAACAGGAACCGGAAAAACACATCATGCAGTTGCGCATCCTGGGTTGCAGTGGCGGCATTGGCGGTGAGCGCCGCACCACATCGATGCTGGTCGATGACGACCTGCTGATCGACTGCGGCACCGGGGTGGGCGAGCTGTCGCTGGACGAGATGGCACGGCTGCGGCACGTCTTTCTCAGTCATACCCATCTTGATCACATCGCCGGATTGCCGCTGCTGGTCGATACCCTGTTCAATCACCTGATCGAGCGCCCCCTGATCATCCATGCCCAGCCCGAGAGCATGGAGATCATCCAGCAGCACATCTTCAACTGGCAGATCTGGCCCGATTTCTTCGAGCTGCCGGCCCACAGCAAGCCCAGCGTGGTGTTCGAGGCCATGCGGCCCGGCGAGACGGTGGAGATCGATGGCCGCCGGATCGAGATGATTCCGGTCAACCATACCGTGCCGACCGTGGGTTATCGGGTGCAGGGAAGCGGGGGCAGCTTCGCCTTCAGTGGTGATACCACCCGCAACGAGACCCTCTGGGCGGCACTCAATGCCCACGACGGGCTCGACCTGCTGGTGGTCGAGTGCGGCTTCTCCGACGAGGAGCGGGAGATCGCCGAGCTGGCCAAGCACTATTCGCCTGAGCTGCTGGCCGCCGATCTGCAGCAGCTCAGGCACGACCCCGAGATCCTCATTACCCATCTCAAGCCCGGCGACGAGGAGCGCATCTTTGCCGAACTCGAGGCTGCCGTTTCCGGCCGCCGTCTGCGTCGGCTCACCGGTGGCGACCGATTCCAGTTATAATCACGGCTTTCCCGTAGCCCAAGTCCCTTCCCATGTTCGACAATCTCAGTCAGCGGCTGAACAAGACCATCCGCAGCCTGCGCGGTCAGGCCCGTCTCAGCGAAGACAACATCAAGGATGCCCTGCGCGAGGTGCGCATGGCCCTGCTCGAGGCCGATGTCGCCCTGCCTGTGGTCAAGCAGTTCGTCAACGAGGTGCGCGAGCGGGCCATCGGCCAGGAGGTCATGGGCAGTGTCACGCCCGGTCAGGCATTCATCAAGATCGTCCACGACGAGCTGGTGCGCGTCATGGGCGAGCACAACGAACGCCTCGACCTGGCCGCCCAGCCACCTGCCGTCATCCTCATGGCCGGCCTGCAGGGCGCGGGCAAGACCACCACCGTGGGCAAGCTCGCGCGGCTGCTGAAGGAGCGCGAGGGCAAGTCGGTAATGGTGGTTTCGGCCGACGTGCATCGCCCGGCGGCCATTCGCCAGCTCGAGACCGTGGCCGGCCAGGTGGGCGCCGAGTTTTATCCCAGCAGTGCCGACCAGCCGGTGGAGGAGATCGTGCGCGGGGCCCTGGATGCCGCCCGCAAGGGCTTCAAGGATGTCCTCATCGTCGATACCGCGGGCCGCCTGCACATCGACGACGAGATGATGGACGAGATCCGGCGCATCCATGCCGTGGCCAATCCGGTCGAGACCCTGTTCGTGGTCGACAGCATGACCGGCCAGGATGCGGCCAATACCGCGCATGCCTTCGACGAGGCGCTGCCGCTGACCGGGGTCATCCTGACCAAGGCCGATGGCGACGCGCGCGGCGGTGCCGCGCTTTCGGTGCGCAGCATCACCGGCAAGCCGATCAAGTTCATCGGCACCGGCGAAAAGCTCGATGCCCTGGAGCCGTTCCATCCCGACCGCATTGCCTCGCGCATCCTCGACATGGGCGATGTGGTCAGCCTGGTGGAGGAGGCGCAGCAGAAGCTCGACCAGGACAAGGCGAAGAAGCTGGCCGGCAAGCTGCGCAAGGGCAAGCAGTTCGATCTGGAAGACCTGCGCGACCAGCTCCTGCAGATGGAAAAGCTCGGCGGCCTGTCGAACCTGATGGACAAGCTCCCGGGCATGGCCAATGTGCCGGAGCACGTGCGCAAGCAGGCCGACGACCGCCAGTTCAAGCGCATGATTGCCATCATCAACTCCATGACGCCGCAGGAACGGCGCCATCCGGCCATCATCAAGGGCTCGCGCAAGCGCCGCATTGCGGCCGGCTCCGGTACCCAGGTACAGGATGTTAACCGCCTGCTCAAGCAGCACCAGCAGATGGCCAAGGCGATGAAGAAGTTCTCCAAGGGCGGAATGGCCAAGATGCTCAAGATGATGGGCGGCAAGGGCGGTGGTGGACTGCCGCCCGGGATGATGCCGTTCTGAACCCCACCGCTACAGGGAGCCCTGCATGAAACCGATCCGTCTGTTGACATTCCTTCTGCTGTTGCCACTGGCGTTTGCGGCGCATGCCGGCGAGGCGGTGGACCCGCATCACCTCAAGCTCGTGGGTGACAGCTGGCCGCCCTATGTCGATGCCGGCCTGCCGGGCAAGGGTGCCGCCACCGAGGTGGTCACCACGGCGCTGAAGCGCGCCGGCTACAGCAGCGAGGTCGAGATTCGCGACTGGGCGCACGTCAAGAAGGGGGCCGAGCTGGGCATCTACGACGGCCTCATCGCGGCCTGGAAGACGCCCGCACGCGAGCAGCGCTTCCTCTTCAGCGAGCCCTATCTGGTCAGCCACATCCACCTGGTCAAGCGCCGTGATGCAGATTTCGACTTCAAGGATGTGGAGAAGATTCCGGGGCTGGTGGTCGGCGTGGTGCGCGACTATCGCTACAGCCCCAGGACCTACCACAACGACAACCTCATCCTGGTCGAGGCCAGCCATGTGCTGCAGAACCTGGATCGCTTGCAGAAGGGTGAGATCGACCTGACCCTGGCCGATGCGCGCGTGCTCAAGTACCTCATCAGCAAGCATTTCCCGCACCAGGCACGAAACTTTGTCATCTCCCCTCAGGAGTGGAGCCAGCGCCCGGTGCACTTCGCCGTCAGCAAGATGAACCCGCGTCATGTCGAGATCATCGGCGCCTTCAACCGCGCGCTGGAGGGCATGCGCAAGGACGGTACCCTGCGCGAGATCTACCGTCGCCATCTCGAGGGGGAGTGAGACATGACCCGCCTGCATCGCCTGTTGCTTCCGCTGCTGATCCTGCTGCTGGCCGGCTGCAGCACGCTCAGCGTGCAGACCGACTACGACCCGGAATACGACTTCACCCGGCTCAAGACCTGGACCTGGGTCAAGGGGCGCAAGCCCAGCGACGACGTGCGCATCAACAACGACCTGATGCGCAAGCGCATCGAGCGTGCCATCAGTGCCGTGCTGGCCGCCCGTGGCTATCGGTATGTGGAAAAGGGGCCGGCCGACTTCCAGGTCAACTGGTTCGGTGCCATCGATCGCAAGATCCGCTACGAGACCATCAGCCACTTCTATGGCACGCTGGGCTACGGGCCGTACTACGGCGGGTACTGGCCGGCCTATACCCAGACCTACCCGGTGGAGTACGAGGAAGGCACGTTGATCATCGATATCCTCGACGGCAAGACCCACAAGCTTGTCTGGCGCGGCGTCGGCTCCGACTACGTGACCGAGCACAAGAATCCGGCCGAGCTCGACAAGGGCATACGCGAGGCAGTGGAGAAGATCCTGGCCGGGTTCCCGCCGGGTCGCGCGATTGATCAGGGGGCATCGGAGGCTGCCTCGCAGGGCCGGTGATAGCCGTGCACGCTTGGGCCGCATCGAACCCATGTCGCCTGCGCCGTTTCTGGCTGGCGGCTGTCCTGCTCTTTGTCCTTGCCCAGGCCCTGCTGTCCTGGCATCAGGCCCAGGAACTCCTGAACCCACCCGATCACCTCTGCTCCGTCTGCCTCGTTGGACACGGCGGGAGTGCCCCCCTTCCGGCATCCGCCCCATTATTCCTTCCCGTGGCCCGCCTGCTCGGGCTGCTGGCCGCATCAACGGCATTTGAACCCTGCATTGCACGCTGTGTCTTTCTCCCCGCCCAGCGTGCTCCCCCTGCGCGTACGCGCCGCTGACAAAAAGTCCAGGGGGCATGGCTGATCGCGGCATGCCCCGTCCTGTACGCACTTGATATACCAGGGGGAACCCCATGTCCTTCAATCCTGCACGCAAGCTGTTCGTTTTGCTTGCCCTGTTGTCTTTGTCTGCTCCGGGCGCCATGGCCGGTCAGAATGCCTTCAATCCGGAAATCTCGCTGATCCTGTCGGGTCAGTACGCCCATTATGAACGGGATCCCGATGGCCGAACGATTGCCGGGGTGCCGGCTGCAGGGGAATCGCCTTTGCCCCCGGCCGGGCTGTCACTGGCCGAATCCGAGCTGGTTGCCAGCGCCAATGTGGATGATCGCTACTATGGTCGATTCACGGCCGCGCTGGCCCCGGATGGCGGGATCGAGGTCGAGGAGGCCTTCATCCAGACCCTGGATCTGCCCATGGGGCTGTCCCTGCAGGCCGGGCGCTTCTATTCCGAGCTGGGCTACCAGAACAGTCGCCATGCCCATCAGTGGGATTTCGTCGATCAGCCCCTCGTCTATCAGGCCTTTCTCGGCAACCAGTACCGGGATGACGGCCTGCAGCTGCGCTGGCTGGCGCCCACCGACATCTTCCTGGAGGTCGGGGGCGGGGTCTTTCGCGGCGATGCCTATCCTGCCGGCGGTGCCGCCCGGAACGGGGCGGGGACCCGGGTCGTATTTCTTGCCGGTGGGGGTGACCTCGGTGTGTCCCAGAGCTGGAAGGCGGGCATCAGTCTGCTCGATGCGCGATCCGATGCGCGGCCGTCCGATGATGGCCGGTTGGCCTTCGATGGCACAGCCCGACTCCTGACCCTCTATGGGGTATGGAAATGGGCCCCGAACGGCAACCCGTATGACCGCAATCTGGTGGTTCAGGGGGCGTGGATGCGCAACGAGGAACAGGGCGACTATTCCGGAACCGCGGCAGGTTCCGTGGATCTGCACCGGGACGGAGCCTATGTACAGGCTGTCTACCAGTTCCGCCATGGCTGGCGCAGTGGCCTGCGCCTCGACCGGCTGAGCGTACCCGCTGCTCAGGGTGGGCTGACCGGCAGCGCATTGGATCCTGCCGGGCATGCCCCGCGCCGGGCCAGCCTCATGATCGATTATGCCCATAGCGAGTTCAGTCGCATTCGGCTGCAATTCAATCGTGATGAATCATCGCCCCAGACCGACAACCAGTGGTTCCTGCAATACACCATGAGCCTGGGCGCGCACGGCGCCCATCGCTTCTGAGCCAAGGGAGGATCAGAAATGCGCTATCTTTTGCTTGCTTGTATCCTGCTGGCCAGCCCGCTGGCTGTGGCCGATCTGCGGGTTTTTGCCTGCGAACCCGAATGGGCCGCGCTGGTTCGGGAGCTGGGACGGGATCGCGTTCAGGTCACTGCTGCTACCGGCGCCCTGCAGGATCCGCATCACATCCAGGCCAGGCCCAGTCTGATCGCGCGTCTGCGCAAGGCTGATCTGCTGGTCTGTACCGGGGCCGATCTGGAGATCGGCTGGCTGCCCGTGCTATTGCGGCGGGCGGCCAATCCACGGGTACAGCCGGGTCAGGCGGGGCACTTCATGGCCACCGATTACGTGACCCTGCTCGATGTGCCCGAATCGGTCGATCGTGCCCTGGGCGACGTGCATCCGCAGGGTAATCCGCACATCCAGACGGATCCGCACAATATGCTTCCCGTGGCTCGAGCCCTCGGGGCCCGGCTGGCAGAGCTGGATGCCGGGCATGCGGCCGATTATCGGCAGTGGACGGAGGATTTCCTCCACCGCTGGCAGCAGGCCCTTGCAGGCTGGGACCAGCGTGCCCGCACGCTCAAGGGGCTGCGGGTGGTGACCCAGCACAAGGGGTGGGTCTATCTCGGACACTGGATCGACTGGCAGGTGGTGGCCCGGCTCGAGCCGCGGCCCGGTGTACCGCCCAGCGCGGCGCATCTCGCCCAGGTCCTGCAGACCGTGCGGGAACACCCGGTCGATGGCATCGTGCGTGCAGCCTACCAGCCGGCCCGACCGGCCGAATGGCTGCACCAGCGTACCGGACTGCCGGTCGTCGTGTTGCCCTTCACGGTGGGCGGCAGCAAGGAGGCACGGGATCTGTTTTCGCTGTATGACGACACCCTGAGTCGGCTGGAGACCCTGCGTCATGACTGAGCTTCCGGAACTGGCCGGGATCATCCTGCCGGCACTGCTGGCCGGGCTGCTGGTACTGCTGACGCATGTGCCCCTAGGCCGCGAGGTGCTTGCCCGCGGCATCATCTTTCTGGATATCGCCGTGGCGCAGATCGCCGCCTTCGGCGTGCTGCTTGCCGAGCGTCTGGGGCTGGGCGGCAGCGACTGGCAGGTGCAGTTGATGGCCGCCGGGAGTGCGCTGGCGGGTGCCCTTGCCCTGCAGTGGACAGAGCGCCATCTGTCCGGTGTGCAGGAGGCCGTGATTGGCAGTGTGTTCGTTCTGGCAGCCACTGCAGGGCTGATTCTCATTGCCGGCGATCCGCACGGGGCCGAGCATGTGACCGATCTGCTCAGCGGTCAGGTGCTGTGGGCGGGGCAGGCGCAGCTCCTGGCACTGGCTGCCGTCAGCCTGCCGGTAGCCCTGGTCTGGCTGACCGCCCCGCAGGCATGGCGCCGTCGGCTGTTCTATCCGTTGTTTGCGGTGACCATCACCGCCAGTGTGCAGCTGGTGGGCGTATACCTGGTCTTCAGCAGCCTGATCCTTCCGGCGCTGGCCATCCGCGGCCTTGGCCGCAGGGCCCTGCCGGCCGGCTGGGCGCTCGGCCTGACGGGCTATGCGGCCGGACTCATCCTCTCGGCGCTGTTCGACTGGCCGGCCGGTCCGGTCATCGTCTGGTCGCTGGCCCTGCTGGCGCTGCCGATGATCCTGATCCAGGCGCGGGCGAAGAGGGCTGGATGAGCAAATAGCACTTCACATCCGGGGCCCAAGGCCTTAGAATTGCGCGTTTATCTCGCCAGGGCTGTGGTGCTGGCTGAACGGGTTTTCAGGAATCCATTGAAATCAAGGGCTTGTAAATGATCACCATTCGACTGTCACGCGGTGGCGCCAAGAAGCGTCCCTTCTAC
>RFHG01000403.1 GCA_003696465.1 Gammaproteobacteria bacterium
CTGTTCCAGGCGTTCAAGATTGGCGAGCACCTGGGCAGGGTTGGCCCGCCCAAAGGCATCGTCCCGAACGCCAAGGATGTCGGCAACCATGCCCTGAATCTCCATAGGTGAGGCATCCACGATCTTTTCCCGGAGTTCGAGCAGCCGCCGGATACGATCATCGCTCTTCCAATTCTGGAAAGCCTGCTCCGGATCAGCGCTCAGTTCCGCAAGCCAGGTCGCACCGGACGCATGCCCGGGCAAATGCTGGACCAGCTCCGCCAGGGCCAGGGTATCCTCGCCATCCACCAGCAAACGCAAACCAGCCAAGACCGCAATGCATTCCGGCTCGGCAAGCAGGCTGCCACTGCCCACGGACGCCTGAATGCCGTAGTCGGCCAGGGCCTCTGCGATGGATGCGCAGGCGGCATTGGTGCGACACAGAACAGCAATGTCACCAGGCCGAATGGCGCGAAGCTGACCTGTATGCCTGTCCTCGATCATCCAATCCCTGGGCTTCGAGATCAGGTCGGCGATACCCTTTACCAGGGCGCCATCTCTGAGGTCCTTGTTTCTGCCGTTTAACTTCCAGACGGACAACGCATGCGTTTGATCCGGATGATCTTTACGCTTGGGATTCAGCCGTACCCGTTCAGCCGGAATCAGGCCCGCCAAAGCCTGCACGAAGGTCGCATTGACGAAACGGACGAGTCCGGGGCGAGATCGCCAGGAATCCTTAAGCACGTCGAGCTGATCCTCGTTTAACGTGGCGATCACGTCGTCCATCAGCTTGGGATCGGTGCCACGGAAGCCATAGATGGCCTGCTTTTGATCACCTACCCATGTCGCGCGGGCAACGAGATCGCCGATCTTGCTGAACAGCGCCAGCTGGATGGGGCTGGTGTCCTGAAACTCGTCCACCATCAGCACGTCGATGCGCTCAGCCAGCCGCTGGCGTACTTGTTCATCGTCGAGCAATTCGAGGACCTTGCTCTCCTGATCCACGAAGTCCATCAGTCCATTGATGCGCTTGAATGTGTCGAATCCTTCAAGGGCCTCGGCGGCGCAGTCGAAGACGCCGGTGATCAGGGTTTCGATATCCTTGTGCAACTGGGGATGGTGCTGTGCCTGCATGGCATAGGCGCGCACTTCCTCCAGACAAGCATGGGCTCCACTGGTCTTGCCGGCCTTGATCTTGGCCAGCGATGCCCAGTCGCCCCATGTTACGTAGCCATTGGCCAGCGCATGCCTGGCTCGGCGCAACAAGCTAAGTGCCTTTGTTGTATCCCCGGTTTGGTCGTCGAGTGCGCTGATGGCCTCAAGCGCCTGCTCGACCAGCTCACCCAATCGAGCGTTGGAAAGCTTTTTGTTCTCTTTTCCCAGAAGTCTCTTGAGGCCTGCAACCGAGTTCCTGGCCATGGCCTTGAGCGATGGTGCATCCAGTCCATTGGAGCGAGCCAGATCCACCAGTGTCTGCACATCCTTCTTCCAGTCTGGCTTCTTCTGAAAACCTCGCCCGCTGCCATCCCGCCCCAGCCTGCGGGCCGCATCGGCCAGCTGTGCATGGTATTTGCCGATCTCATGGGACACGGACAACCGGAATAGCCGCTCGGACTCAGCCTCGGGCAGAATATCAATTGCCGGAGACATGCCGGCC
>RFHG01000404.1 GCA_003696465.1 Gammaproteobacteria bacterium
GCCGGCAGATCTTGGAGATCTCGCGTTCCAGGTTGCGCACACCCGCCTCGCGGGTGTAGTGACGGATGATGTCGCGGATCGCGCCGTCACTGATGCGCAGCTCGTCTTCCTTCACCCCGTTGGCCTTCATCTGCTTGGGGATGAGGTAGTTCTTCGCAATATTGAGCTTCTCATCCTCGGTATAGCCGGGGATGCGGATGACCTCCATCCGATCCAGCAGCGGCCCGGGGATGTTCATGCTGTTGGAGGTCGCCACGAACATCACGTCGGACAGGTCATAGTCGACCTCCAGGTAGTGATCCTGGAAGGTACTGTTCTGTTCCGGATCGAGCACCTCGAGCAGGGCCGAGGCCGGATCGCCGCGGAAGTCCATCGCCATCTTGTCGATCTCGTCGAGCAGGAACAGCGGGTTGCGCACCCCGACCTTGGCCAGGTTCTGCACGATCTTGCCCGGCAGTGCGCCGATGTAGGTACGGCGGTGGCCGCGGATCTCGGCCTCGTCGCGCACGCCACCCAGCGACATGCGGGTGAACTTGCGATTGGTGGCCCGGGCAATGGAACGACCCAGCGAGGTCTTGCCGACACCGGGCGGGCCCACGAGGCAGAGGATCGGGCCCTTCAGCTTGCGCACGCGCTGCTGCACGGCCAGGTACTCGAGGATGCGCTCCTTGACCTCCTCCAGCCCGTAATGGTCCTCGTCGAGGATCTGTTCGGCCTTCTTCAGGTCGTGGCGCACCTTGGTCTTCTTCTTCCAGGGCACGGACACCAGCCAGTCGATGTAGTTGCGCACCACCGTGGCCTCGGCCGACATCGGCGACATCATCTTCAGCTTGTTGAGCTCGGCGACGGCCTTTTCCTTGACCTCCTTCGGCATCCCGGCCTCTTCGATCTTGCGCTCCAGTTCCTCGAGCTCATTGGGGGCCTCGTCCAGCTCGCCCAGCTCCTTCTGGATCGCCTTCATCTGCTCGTTCAGATAGTACTCGCGCTGGCTCTTCTCCATCTGCTGCTTGACGCGGCCACGGATGCGCTTTTCGATCTGCAGCACATCGATCTCGCCCTCGATCAGGCCCATCAGGTATTCGAGCCGCTCGCGCACGCTCTCGATCTCGAGGATCTTCTGCTTCTCCTCGATGCGCAGCGACATGTGCGCGGCAATGGTGTCGGCCAGGCGCGCCGGGTCATCGATGCCGGCCAGCGAGGTAAGGATCTCGGGTGGCACCTTCTTGTTGAGCTTCACGTACTGGTCGAAGAGGTTGAGGACCGAGCGCATCAGCACATCGGCCTCGCGCTCCTCGAGCTGTCCGCTCTCGTCGATGCGCGCGATCTGGGCGGTGAAATACTCCTCGCCGTCGGTGATGTCGAGAATACGGGCGCGCTGTCCGCCCTCGACCAGCACCTTGATGGTGCCGTCCGGCAGCTTCAGGAGCTGCAGGATGGACGAGAGCGTACCGATGCTGTTGAGGTCATCGGGGGACGGGTCATCGACATCGGCACTCTGCTGGGCGACCAGCATGATCTGCTTGTTGTCGGCCATGGCCGCCTCGAGGGCGCGGATCGACTTCTCGCGCCCCACGAAC
>RFHG01000405.1 GCA_003696465.1 Gammaproteobacteria bacterium
GAGGCATGCAACTCACATGGCAGGAAGTGGCCTGAAAACGCTCATGATCCTGATGCTGGCCGGCGTGCTGGCTGCCTGTGCCACGCCCGGCGACCGGCAGCAGCTCGATCTGGAACAGGTGCAGCGCGAAGCGGCGCTCGCCTACCAGCAGAAACGCTATGACGAGGCAGAAAGGAAATACCGCCTGCTGACCGAACGAGTCCCCACCGAGGCCGAACCCTGGTTCCGCCTTGGCAACATCTATGCACGCAGCAACCGGCCCGAACAGGCAGCCCGGGCCTATCACGAGGCCGTAGTGCGCGAACCCGCACTGTCCCGCGCCTGGTACAACCTGAGCATCGTGCGCCTGCGCCAGGCCGGCAACGCCCTGGTCGAACTGACCCGGCATGCGCTGCCCGATGACCCGCTCAACGCGCGTGCCGAACGGCTGGCCAACGGCCTGTTCGAACTGCTTGGCGAGGCGCCGGCCCGGGCGGCATCAGCGTCGGGAGCGGATGGCAATGAGCAGGCGCTCCCGGCAGGGCAGGCAGGCCCCTGACATGAGTCGCTGCGGCAGCAACCGGATGCGCGGTCAGGCCATGACCGAGTACATCATCATTCTGCCGGTGTTGCTGCTGCTGATTCTCGGCATCATCCAGTTCGGACTCATCTATCAGGCCAAGACCACCATCAACCTGGCCACCTTCGAGGCCGCGCGGGCAGGGGCCCTCAACAATGCCCGGCGCAGTGCCATCCAGGCCGCCTTTGCCCGTGGCATGGCGCCGCTCTATACCGGCAGCCTCGGCGAGGACGATTCATTGGCGCGCAACCGCGCCGTGCAGCGTGCGCGCGACCGGGTGAAGGCGGAATTGCCGGAGACGCTGGATGATCTGGACGAGTCCTTCGTCTGCATCGAGCGCATCAACCCGACCGAGGCGGCCTTCCAGGATTATGCCAGTGCAGCCACCAACAACATGATCCCCGCCGATCACCTGTTATGGCGCGTGGCCACACCAGGTGCGCAATCCGGGCTCTCGATCCAGGATGCCAACCTGCTCAAGATCCGCGTCACCTACTGCTATCCCATGATCGTGCCGCTGGTCGGGCGAACCATCTCCAGCCTGATGCTCAACACCTATACCGATCTGCGCACCGGCGAGGCCGAGGACACCTCGGGCGTGCTGGATGCCGGCGGCAGCTTCCGTCGGCGCTGCTGGGCCGAGCAGCGTATCCCTATTGTCAGCACGGCCACCGTACGCATGCAGACACCGGCCATCAACGACGTCTTTTCGGAAGCGGACGACTGTTCTTAACAGGCCGTTGAAAATAACCCAGCTGAAGTGCCATATCTGCCGGCCAGCACCGGATGAAACACGCCAATTCTCCGTTTCTGGCAAATAACTGGCCAATTCAGCTCGACTCGACTGTTACCAGGCACACCAACCCCTCAGACTTTGGCCATCAACACGTTACCACCCCCAGATTGCGCATCCGAACCAGGTTGTAGGCAGCCGCTCCTAACACAAAGTGGAAGTCCAGCTTTTCACGCCCTACAAAACGGCTCTTGCGTAATCCTCCAATCGTCTTCAGCCACCCAAAACACTCCTCGATCCGCTTGAGAATGGTTAGGCTGGTACGGTACCCCCTCATGGTGGGTGGTGCGCCCATCAATGGCCTATGAGCGGCTGGTGTCGTTCTGGGCCACATGCGGCGTGGTGTTGGCACAACGCATCGCCTGCACGAACCCCTTCGTGTCATAGTTCTTGTCCGGGCCCACCATGACTCGACGCGTGCCAGTGAGCGCTTCAACCATTTCGATTGCGGCCTCCCGCTCTGCCGTGCCCGTGGCCTGGGTCACTCGGGCATCGACCACCAGACCATGCCGGTTCTCCATCAGCAGGTGGCCCATGTAGCTGAGTCTGGCCGCGGTCCCCTTGCTCTTGCGGAACAGCAGGGCATCCGGGTCAGTCTTTGATTCATGCGTCTCCCGGCTGCGCTTCTCGCCACGGAAGTCCACCGTGGGATTGCGCCCGCCGCCTTGGGTTGGCGGCTCTTGTTCATCCTTCGGGCGATAGCTCTTGAGCGAGGCCAAGGCCTCGATCAGTGTGCCATCAACGCTGAAGTGCTCTTTGGAGAGCAAGTCGGCTGCCCGTGCCTGTTCCAGCACCCGGGCGAAGAACTTGTGCGCCACCTCGCCTTCCAACAGGCGATCCCGGTCTTGCTGAACGTCGAGTGATGCCACACCACGTCATCCATGCAAAAGCGGGGTGACCGAGCAGTGTTCTCGCCGAAGGCGCTGGTCCTCAACTACAAGACGGCAGAATTTGCGCTGAAGCAGAATTTCTGCGGCAAGGCCCCTGGGGGGTGCTAGCGATCAACCACAAGGACGATCCTAAGTTTGCCGGCGATTACACCATGTACATCCAGATCCAGGGGATCCGGTGACTTTCTTCTGGCGAGGGGCCGGAGATTGCCGGGGAGTCCGGGGACGTTGTGCAACCGGGCTCCCCGGTCCACTTCCGGCGTCTGGGTGGCGGGCCAAGCCTTCGCACGGTTGCTGATACAAGGCCGGAATGGGGACCCGGCGGGAGCGGTTCGCGGCGTCCGGCGGGCAACCGGTATCCGGATTCGGGGGTGCCGGGGCCGTCTACGGGCGGGGTCATGGCAACGCATCGACGGGCCAGGTAGGGGGCGGCCGGGCGGGTTTCCCGGAGATCTGCTTGCGCGACCATGACCCTGGTCCACCCGCCGCCTGGGCTAATCCGTTCGGGTGACCGTGTTTTCGAGGCATTTATGGGAACCTGCGAAAATTCTTGCCCCACACCCCCCAATCAGGGGAGGCGACTTCCCCGCCTTTGGCAAATACTTCCTTCCAGCAGTGCAGATAAACCGGAGAGTAAAGCAGCTCTCGGGTGTCAGCGAATAGGGAGAGGAGAGGTGAAACGGCAAGCAGCGGTATTGGCGAATGTAACCTTTCTTCTGCTGGGAGGGCTGTTGTTGAGCGTGGGGGTGGCGGCGGCCGGATCGCAGGCCGGCGGAACGTCGCGCAAGGTGGTGACGATCTACCAGTTCAAGAGTGAGGTGCCGGAGCTGTCGCCGGCGTCGGCGACGGACATGTTCATCACGGCCTTGGTGAAGACGCGGACCTTTGCGGTGCTGGAGCGCCAGCGGCTCGAGGAGAGTGTCTATCTGGAAAAGCAGCTCAACCAGCAGGGGGTTGCGGCCGGAAACGTGGGAGATGTGCGCCTGACCGGAGCGGACTACATCTTCGTGGGGACGATCACGGAGGCGAATGCGGCCTCGAACCGGTCGGGCGTGGCTGGGAGTTTCAAGGGACTGGGTGTGGAGTCGAGTGGCACCACGGGGGAGATTGGTGTGGACGTGCGGGTACTGGATGCACGGACCGGGGCTGTTCTCGACGCGGTTAATACACGCAAGAAGATTGAGGAAAGCGGGGTATCGGTGTCCGGGGTGGGCTCGTTCCTGCGTTCGGTGACCGGCCATGCCCCGCCGGGAAGCGACGTGAGTATCGCCAACGAGCGGAAGGAGAGCATGGACCGGGCTCTGCGCGGGGCTATCGAAGAGGCGGTGAACATCCTCGCCAAGCGCTGGGGGCGATGAGCGACACTGAATGACACTGCCGGGGCGACGTGGAGGAGTAGCCATGAACCAAGCCACTCGGTTTCGTCGGGCGGGGGTGATGGGTGCGTTGCTGGGTACCGTGGCCGGCCTGGTGGCGCTCCAGACCGATGGGGTTCGCGCCCAGACGCCGGTTCCGGCCTTCGAGCGGATGGGCAAGCCGGCCCGCGTTGAGCCCGCAGCCAGCGGGAATGACGGCGAAACGACGACAATAGACATCAGGCATGTCCGGGTAGTAAGAGGGCGGATCATGCTGGTGGGGTTCGACAACAAGGAAAGGCCGCTGCCCGACGGGGTGTACCGCACGGCGGATGGCAAGCGGGTGGGCGTTGCCGGCGGCAGAATCCGGTACATCACGCTGCCTGCCGCGCTTGCGGCCCCGGGCAAGCCCGTGGCTTCCGGGGGGGAGACAGCCAAGGGGCGGGGCGGCCTCCTCGGCTCTCATGACTCGGGCCGGAGTGCAGGGAAGGCCCCCGGCCGACGCGGCCGCTACCGGGTCACCATCAACGGATTTACGGTTCACCACGAGACCAAGGATGACATGCTGCAACGCGATGGCAAACGTGACGAGATCTACGTGACGGCGCAAGTCGCCGTGGTGGAAAAAAATAAAAGGATCAGAAGGTCGATGGTGGTCGAAACGAAGGTCCTTGGCGATACCAACGGCCACAGCGGCAGGGTCCGTGCAGGCACGGCCAGCAGGAGAGGCGGCATCCGGACCGGCGATGACATTCCGGGCCCCCAGCCTTGGCGCTTGCGCGGCGCGCCGCGGGGGGATCGCCTGCCCTTGGCGGTGTGGGAGGGCGAGTTGGTGCAGGGTGAAAACACCGTCGTGGTGATCCCCGTGCTGTGGGAATACGATGGCAACAGGTCTTGGTACCGGGGCTGGCTTGACTGGGGCAAGAGGATTCCGGAGGCGCTAAAGGCAGAGTCTTTATTGAGCAGGCTCTCGACAGCGCAAGGGCGGCTCCTGTTCGACCTCGACGAGCTCAATATCGGCAAACGCGCCTTTATGTCGTTTCCGGAGCGGATACTGGGCCAGAACGCCGATCGCCCCATCGGCACACGGAAGTTCTTGCAATCTCGCCGAAATGTAATGCTGTCATTCTCTCCCAAGGCACTGGTGCTCACCTACGATACGGCAGAATCCGCGCTGAAGGACAATCTGGGCGGCAAGGGACCTGGCTTGATTTCCATCCGTTACAAGGATCACCCCGACCTGGAGGGTGACTACACGATGTATGTGCAGGTGCGGCGGCTGTAGTCGTGGCAGGTGCGGCTGCAGGGGCTGGAACAAGGGGGCAGCGTGGCAGCCGCATGGTCAGGTTCTACTGATGTGGAGCGAAGGTGAGATGAGATCGGATTTCAAAGCGAGGTCCCCGTGGTCGCTGCCGGGGGCGGCGCTGTTGGTAATTGCTCTTCTGGTGGGGGCAGGCGCATCTGCCGGCCCCCTGGATCGGGAGCCTTCACAGCACCGCTACAATCCGGCGGCGGAGAATATGCTGCGCGTTCCCGGCGTGGTGGGCCTGGACGAGGGGCAGGCCCTGGATGTTCTCCAGCAAGCGGGGTTGGCCGTCAAGGTAAAGCGGATCAAGGAGGACCACCCGCGGTATAGCGACAAGGAGGGACAAGTGGTGGCCCAGGTTCCGGCCGCTGGTGGGGTGGCGATGGTGGGCTCCACGGTGGCCATTACCGTCTATAAATGGCCTCAGCCCGGGAGCGAATATCCACAGAATTCGTGTGGGGAAGTCGACACCGAGGGCTGGGTTCCGCCCCAACCCGCGCCGCCCGAGATGGAAGAAGAACCGGAATACGAGGGCACTCAATGAGACATAACGCCTTGAATGGCCACTGGTCCGTTCGCGGTCTGCCGTCGTCCCACGTGGTCGACCTGGCGAGGCCGGTACCCGGGCATGGAGTGAACCGGTCGGCGCGGTACGTGGCAGCGTCACTGCGCGATGTGGCGGCCACCGGCCGTTGGAGGTACCCGGTGAAACCAGGCAACGGGGGCGGGGCGTTCCTGCGCGATTTTGTCTATGCGGTGGTGAGGGTGTGGTGCTAGATGTTCGTGCATGAGTACCCGGTTAGTGCGTCCTGCGTAGACGGGAGGAAGGCATGCACTTCTCCCGGCGCTGTGCTACACCTTATGAGCAGAGTAGATCTGGATCGAGAGTCGGGCGGTGAGGACCCCAAATCAGCACACCGATACGCAACTTCGGCTATCGGGGAAGTTTCATTCGCCGCTGGGTGCCCTTGCCGGAGCACTGCTCATCGCGCTCTCATCACTGATCATAACGCTGTGGCAGGTGACTCACCGGCCGTGGCTCGGGGTGGAGACCGAGCCCTCGACACAGGCGGAAGGTCTCGAGCTCTCGTTAGTCTGGCCCGACGGGCCGTCCGCAGGCATCCTTGCGGAGGGTGATGTGGTGACGGGGATCGGAACGGTGTCCGGCGGAGTTGTACGATTGCAGGCGGTGGACGTGATCCTGGATCCGGACGTGATTCCCACGTTCAAGGGCCTGAACCGCTTTCTCCAGCGCCAGCAACAGATCTCCTCTTCCCTTGCGGCTCCGGTGACCGTGCTGACCACCGGTGACGGCCGCGAACTCAAGGTCCAGACATGGCCGCGGAGACCCATGGGAACGCTGCCGCTGGAATTCTGGATGTTCCAGATTTACGGCGCCGTCGCGATGCACGTTGCGGCATGGGTCTGGGCCACGGCCAGGGTCAGGCGGGCGGCCATGCTGGTACTCGTCTCGGGCTTCGCCTTTCTGCTCTCCACGGCCAGCGTGTCGCTCATCGTGACGAGGGAGATCGCGTTGCCCGCGGACGGCCTACGCAATCTGGTGTCGGCGTTTCACCTTGGCAACAATGTGTTCTCGCTGGCGCTCACGGCCCTGATCTGGAACTACCCGTCGCAAGCTGTGGGGCGAGGGCTGCTCTGGCCGTACTCGGCCTGGCTCGCCTTTGCCTGGTTGAACGAACGCTACCAGTGGATGGACCTGCCGGGCCACAACGTAGGTTTTCAGGTCTCGGTGGTGTTGGGTGTGGGTCTGGTGGCCCTTGTGGCACAGTGGTGGGCCTCGCGGAAACAGCCGGCGGAGCGCGCGGTGGTCAAGTTTTTCCTGTTCACTGTGGTGCTCATCAATGTCCTGGTGCTGGTGACCTACTACCACGCGGCCTGGGCAGGACTCAACCCGTTGATGCCGTTGGTGGCTGGGTTGGGTCTTTCGGGGCTGTTCTACATCGCCCTGGTGATCGGCGTGGTGCGGTACCGGCTGTTCGATGTGGAACGCTGGTGGCTGTATCTGTGGATGTGGCTCGCTGCCGGCATCGCCATCCTGGGGTTGGATATCCTGGTGAGTCTGCTGGTGCCGGGGTTGGGGCAGTACTCCCTGGTGCTGGTGCTGGTCCTCGTGGGCTGGATCTACTTTCCGCTCCGACAGTGGCTGTGGCAGAAGGCATTCCCCGCGTCGGGGACCAGGCACACGCCGCCGCAGTTGTCGGGCTTCATTCTCAGGCTGGTGACGACGCGCGACCTCGATCCGGAGAAGGCTTGGCAGGAGTTCCTCAGGCAGGTCTTTTCGCCCCTGGAAACCGTCAGCGTCGAGCGGGAGTGGGCCTCGCCGCAGTTGCTGGATGCCGGCGAACGCATGTATGTGCCCGGGCTGAAGAGCGGCGGGTACGAGTTGTGCTTGGCCGATCATGGCATGCGGCTGTTTCACTCCCAGGATCGGGTACTGGCGGAGGCCATGCATGGAATTGCTCGGACCCTGGTCATCCAGCTGGAACGGTATCGGCTCGGGGTTGCCGGCGAGCGGGAACGGATCATGCGCGACCTCCACGACGACGTTGGGGGAAGGCTGCTCACCCTGATACACGAGTGCAGAGAGGGGGATATCGCCGAGACGGCACGCGAGGCCCTAGATGCATTGCGGGACGTCATCTACTTCAGCATGGATCACGAGGCACGGGTGGATCTGTCGGAAGCGGTGGGCAGGTGGCGCGGCCAGATCCGAAACCGCCTGGAGCGCATGGGCGTGAGGCTCAAGTGGGAATGGGACGAGAACCCGGAGTCCGACTGTTCGCTCAAGGCCATGGAGGTGCTGCATCTGGGCCGGATCATGCATGAGGCAGTGAGCAATGCCTTGCGGCACGCCGAGCCCAGCGAGATCCGCATTTTCGGCCGAACGTCGCCTCGCAGTCTGCGGTTGGTGATCGAGAACGACGGGCTCAGGCGGCGGACGTCAGTGTCGGAGGGGGCCGGGGGCGACGGCGGGCACGGAACGGAAAACATGAAGCGGCGCGCGGCCGAGCTCGGGGGGACCTTCGCCGTCGAAATGACCGATACGATGTATCGGGTGGAAGTGAAGATCCCCCTGTCGCAGCAGAAGGAGGAGATCGGTGCAGTATTCGCTCATCCTTGAGGATCACGCCGAAACGCGCAAATGGTGGCTAGCCGAGTTGCCCCGGATCTTTCCCGACACCTCGGCCCTGGCCGCGGGTACGGTGGAAGAAGCGCGATCATTGTTACGCAAGCAGGGCTTCTGGCTGGCCATCGTCGATCTCAAGTTGCCGGACGGGTCCGGGGTGGACCTGATCCGCAAGGTGTCGGTGAAGTACCCGGACACGATCTGCGTCGTCAATTCCATCTTCGACGACGATCATCATGTTTTCTCGGCGCTGCGGGCGGGGGCCAAGGGGTATCTGGTCAAGGATCAGCCACGGGATCTCCAGACCGCCCAGCTCAAGCAGATCCTGCACGGCCAGCCGCCCCTGTCTCCGGGTGTGGCACGGCGCATACTCAGTCACTTCGCCGCCGAGGGGCAGGAGCCGCGAGTCAACGAGAACTCCGGGGCCTCGTCGGAGCAGCTCACGGAGAGGGAGACGGAAGTGTTGCGCCTCATCGCCAAGGGATTTTCCCGCCCGGAGGTCGCCGAGATGCTGGGCATCTCTGTCCACACGGTGGCGACATATACCAAGTCCATCTACCAGAAGCTCGACATTTCCAGGCGGGCCGAGGCGGTGGTGGAGGCGGTGCGGCTGGGGCTGGTGAGGTCGAATTAGGATGGCGTCACGCAAGTGGACACTGGCGGATGGTCGATGGGACAACAATGACGTGGGCTCTGTATTGGCGAGGAGGGCCGTCTTGATGCATGGCAGTGACAACAAGTCGTACAGCGGCAGGGAAGAAGGCCATGGGCGTGTCTCGTGGTTGTGGCGCTGGAGGCAGCGGCTGGCAGGTGCTGCCTGCGCGGCTGCTGCGTGGCTGCTTCGGACAGCGACGGTCGGTGCCGCGATGGCGGGGCTGGCGGCTCAGGCCGGCGCGGCCGGGGCGCCGAGCTGGGGGCCGGTGCCGCGAAGGGCGGATCAAGCGGGCATGACACTGCAGTGTCCCCGCGCCTATCTGGGAGTGAGGCAGGACCTGTTGCCCACGCATTGGGAGATCGTCAGCGGGCGAGTGCCCTTGCGTCTGAAGGCCTCGCAGGTGCAGCGCGGTGAGCTGCTGTGCATCTACCAGGACGAGAAGGGCCGAAGCGTCGGTTCGGTGAGACGCTTGGCACCGGGAGGCTACAAGTGCATTTCCGACGGGGCGGGCAGTTTCCGGTGCCGTCGGGGCCGTTGAGTCGGGGGCGCTCCGTCGTTGGTGGCGGGATGGCTTTATCCGGAATGGTGGACGGAATGTGGGCCCGGGTCGAGCACAGGGTAGTGGTGGCGGGCGTGATATACATCGCAGCGTGCAGGCAGGATGACCGGGGGAGGCCATGGCGTTGACGGGAAAGGGGCCGATCTGGCCATGGCGTCGCCCGGCGCCGTGGGTAGCCATGCGACACCATGGGCGGCGCGCCGGAACCATTCTGCTTGCGGGGGTGCTCGGTTTCTTCTGCGCGGCGGGTGTTGCGACGAGGGTAGCCGACGCTGCAGTGGTGGCGTCCCCGCACATGGCCTACCCGCTGCCGGCCACCGGTGTGTGGCATGACCGCATCGTGGCGCCGGGGGCAGCGGGCAGGCTCTATCCGGCTGATGCGGCCAATGGTCTCTATTCGGCCGTGTACGTGGCGGAGGTCCTGCCCGGGGAAAACTACGATCTGGGTCTGCGCCTGCGGTCGGATCTCAACACGCGCGTGCGGGTCTCGGTGTACGACCGCTGGCCCTTCGCGCCGGAGGCCAGGCGCTACGAGCTGCCCATGGGGCCGGTGGTGCGTACCGCCTCGCCGGAGGTGGAGTTTCGCTGGCACCTGGGGATCTCCCCCGGCAGCGAGGGGAGCCGGTTGTACGTCCTGTTCGAGACGGAGCCGCGCGGTGCCGGGGCTATGCACGGACTGCGCTACGCCCTGTATCTGGCCCGCGTGCCGCGGCGGCCCATGAACACGAGGGGGCGGGGGATCACCTACCTGGCGGGTCCACAGGGGCTGGTTCTGGCGGAGGGCCCGCAGGACCCGCGCGTGGTGCTCGTGGTGGCGTCGGGAGCCGACGCTCCGGTACCGGAACAACCGGGAGAGCAGTGGACCCCCAGCCTCGTGCGCAACGGGAGCTTCCGCCGGGGTATGGAAGGCTGGACGCTCATCAGCGAAGGGGAGTCCAGCCGGGCGGGCAGTCGCGTGGCGGTGGACGAGGCCGGGCTCATCATTCGCGGTGACGGTAGCGCCGGGACGGTGGGGGTGAGGCAGGCCGTGCACCGAAAGGTGACCGAAGGCAGACCCCTAATGCTGCGGATTGCCGTACGCCTCGATGGCGAAGCGCGCGATCGGGACACGGATGTCGGCGTGCCGCTGGAAGTGGCCGTGTGTTACCTGGATGCCCGCGATCAGGAGCACTGCGGCAGCCGTGCCTATCGGCGCCGGTTCGTCACCCGCGAGCGGCCTGGAGGAAGTGGAGAGGTGATCAGCATTCCCCACGGTGCCTGGTATGAGTATGAGGACGATCTCGGCCGGTTGCCGGAACCGCCGTTGGTGGTGAAGAGCGTCAGCATCACCGGTGGAGGGGTGCCGGGCCTCATCGCCCGCGTGAAGAACGTATGGCTGGTGCAGGAGTGACGAGCCGTATACCGAGGGCGGCGGCACCGGGGTCCGCGGATCATGCGGTGCAGGCCCATTGTTGACCGAAAACAGAGGAGGAAGACGACCCATGCGACAAAGGTTTTGGCCAATGTTCCTGCTGGCAATGGCGGTTGTGGGAAGCAGTGACGGGACCGGTACAGGCGGCGCGTGGACGCTGGGCGTCGCCAGGGCAGCGGATCTACCCACCGACTGCCCCGGCGTGCAGTTTGCTTTCCAGATGATGCCCAAGGCCCCTGCGGACGTGGGGGTGCCGTTGCCGGACGGGGCGGCGTTCTTCGGTGGCAACCCGGGCGGTCCCATGCATGTCAACGGCGTGGAGTACACGATGTTGCCCTCCGCCCGTTTCCTGGTGTCACAGCCCATGCAAGAGGTCGTTCAGTTCTACCGGCAACGGCTGGATGGTTCCTGGAGCCGGGCGGAGTTCATGGGGATGACCTTCTTCGCCAAGGGCGTGGATCTGGCGAAAGAGAAGAATCCCCTGCATGTGCTGATGGCGAGGCCCGGGACTGTGCCCAGCATCACGCTTTCGGATGCCGAGAAGGATCCATGCGCCCAGGCGGTGAAAAAGGGCGCGCGAACCATGGTCGAGATCGTGTTTGAGAAATAGCTGAATAGGAGAGGCAACATGAAAATTCGCAGAATCCTTCTACTGGCCGGCCTGTGCCTGCCTCTGGTGTCCCAGGCAGGATACGGCGAGTACACGGTTACGTACAAGGTCGAGGCCAGGAAAAAGGGCGAACGGCCCTCGATGCAAAAGATGACCTTTCGCCGGGATGGGAACCTGATGCGCCAGGACGTAGTGTCGGAGGAAGGTCACACAGCGATCATCATGGAGCTGGACGGCGAGAATCTGATCATGACAGTCCTTGATCCGGACTCAAAGACCTATTCTCGTACCGTGAGTAAGGCAGAGGGAGATGATGTAGTCCTGTTCAAGCTGCCGAAGGACGACAGCGATCCCTGCGTCCTGGAACCCGACAAGGTTTGCAAGCGCCTGGGGACCGGCAGGTTCAAAGGATACCGGGTCATTAAGTGGCAGGAGAGCGATCGGGATGATGGGGATACCACGGTGTACTGGTACGCGCCGAAACTGGGGATTTTCCTCAAGCTGGTGGAGGACGGAGACGTCCTGACCGCCATCGAGATAGATGACAGCGCCCCACCAGCCCATTATTTCAAGCCGCCGGCGGGATACCGGAAGGTCAACCCGATGGTGCTGATGGGAGGCGGCGCCGCGGCGCCGGGGGGCGGCGGGTCCGGTGCGGCGGCCCCGCAACAGTCCTCCCCCCGCAAGGCAGAGGCGCCGGCGCAGGCCGGGGCGGAGGAGGCCGATGATGGCGGCAATGAGATGGTCGAGGATATCAAGGGTGCGCTCCGGAATCTCTTTGGCAACTAGCGTTGTGGCCCTCGGGTTTGCCTGGACGGCGGCCGTGACCGCCGCAGAACTGGTGGCGCCGGTGTATCCGGGTGCAGTGCATGCGCCGGAGTATGACACGGGCAGGTTCGAGGCCTGGCTGAGCAAGGACGCACCGGAACGGGTGTCGGCCTGGTACCGGCAGGCGCTGCGCAAGGCGCCGGTGGAGGCCGCGGGCAAGCACGACTGGTTCGTGGTCCTCACGCAGCAGGAGGTGGGCCGGATCCTTCAGGCGTCCGGCGGGCACTGGACGGAGGCGGTAGAGGCCGGGGTGGACGTGCGGCGCCACCCGCTGGCCACCCACGGCGCCGACGTGGAACGAACCAGGCGCCAGGTCACGCCCTGCCGCTCGGATCACTTCCTGGTTCTGCGCGACCTCGTCAACCGGGGCAAGGGGAGCCAGGAGGAGTTCGACCGCCTGTGCGGGGCGTATGCCTGGATCGAACATGCCTACTACCGGCTGCATGATCCGGGTGGGCTCAGGCAGCCCATGGACCAGTACCTGCTGGCCCAGGCGCGGCAGCGGCTGACGGGGGGCGCCGGGCAGAGTGCGATGGATGCCGAGGCGCTGGGGCGGCGGATGCAGGAATTGGCCCAACAGGGTCGGCTCGAGGAGGCGGCACGGCTCGCACAGCAGTTTCAGGGCGCCCACGGGGCCTCGGCGGAACTGCCGGCCGACGCCTGGGAACAGTGGGTCGCGCATCTGAAACGCGTTGCGGACAATGCGTACCGCACGATGATCCGGATACACAAGCATCCGTCGCGCTGGACCGACCGGCCCGTGGGTGAGGCCCGGTGAGGCACCGGTGATGCGGCGGTGGGTCTTCGTTCTCGTGCTCGCGGCCTGGAGCCTGGCGGCATCGGGCGGTCCGCCGGCGGAGGTGCGGGATCTGATGTCCAGCCTGGGCTCCTGCCGGCTCGAGCGGGCGCGCGCCCTGCTCGACCAGGGCGTCGATCCCAATTTCGTCGTACGGCTGGGGCCCGTGGCCATGACGGCGGCCAGTAGCGCATGTGGAAAGAAATGTTCTCCCGAAGCCCTCGCATTGCTGAGCGAATATGGCTTCGACATCAACGGCCCGTCCGGGGGTGCTGCGGGGACATCACCGCTGTTCCACTGTCTGCTGGCTTCTGATGCCGCCGGAAGCCGGTATCTGCTCGAGCATGGAGCCGATCTCGGGCGTATCGACAAGGACCAGTTGGACATATTCGCACTCGCCTTCTCGCCCCAGGGGCGATCACCCGACCTAGTGGTGGCGGAAGCCATTCGCAAGGAGCTGGAACGGCGTGGTGCTAATACGGCAAAGCTACTGGAACCGCGCAAGCCCATCCATCCCGATCAGGATCCGGAGGTGCCACCCCCGGAGCCCGGCGGTGTGTATGCGCCGGGCACGCGAATTGGTGGCCAGTGTGCCCATTACGGATGGATTCCCAAAGATGCCGGGTGCGGCGCTTCGGGCGAGGAGGTGTTCGTGGGCACCAGGATCGTCACGCAGGGCTGGGACGCGATAATCGGCCCTGCGAATGGCTGCAAGCCGGTGGAATTGCCACCTTTGCCGGGCAGGTATCGGGTAATCGTACTGGAAAACCGCACGAAGTGGGTCGGCGACAAGTGTTATCCGAACCTTGGCAAGGTGTATTTCTCCAAGAAGCCACAGAAGGTGAAAAAACGAGAATATACTTTCGACGTCGTGCTGCCGGAGGAAGCCGGGCAAAAGCCCAAGTCCGGCACCGTGCGCATAGTAGACCCGGCGGAGGGTGACCAGTTCGCCTTCGATGACAGCTATCCCACGGGCGAGCTGGTGTTGTCGGTGCTGGCAAAGTATGCCGGTGACAACACCTCGGTGGAGTTTTCCACCGATGCCTTGGGGGACAGCGAAATCCGGATCGTCCCAGCTTCGAATGCGCCCAAGGGCACCGCGCGCGCGACCATCATCATCCGCGGTCTTCCTCCGGCCAATGGCGATTTTGGTTCCTTCACCATCCGGGCCAAGGGCAATGTGGCGGGCACGGATTCGGTCCGGGTCGAACTGTTTTACGACCCGGCGGCCCGCAATCACCCGGGGCACGGCAATCCCGTTTACGCCGGAACGCCCAACTGGTTCTATTACTGGTCGCAGACCCGGGCCGGCAAACCGATGAACTATCGCTACAAGCCGGTGATCAAAGCCTGTACCGGGTCGGGCAAGGTCCAGGGGCGATATGTACATGCGGAGGACACCCTGTATATCTCTGATGCGGTGTTCACCGGGCCATGTGCTCGCCGGGTCGCGGGTGCGCCCGACGGCGGCCAGCAGGCAAGAGGGATCGACTGCTTCGCGGAGGTCGTGCGCCACGAGAATGTGCACCGTAAGGAGTACCAGGCGTGGTGGGGGCCTCACGGCGTGCGCCTGCCTGAATGCGGGCTCGACGACATCACCGGAAGTCTGTACCGGAAATTGACGGGGCTCGACAGCGATCTGGACCTGGTCCCGGACGAGGTGGAGCGGCGCCTGTCGGCGCGTGGCTGCGATCCGCACAATAAACGCTCGTGCATGGGGCGGCCAGATCCGCGCCTGCTGGACGTGGAAATGAACGCCTATACCGAGGCCTGGAAGCAGTGGCGCATTGGAAGCGGCGACCAGGAAGACTGGTCCAAGTGCGGCAAGCAATGGAAGGACCGCAGCGTCTGCAGCCACTAACCCGGGCCGCTGCCCGCAGCCCGGGTGCCGAGCTGTCCGGTCGCGTCCGCGCGCCCGGCAGGGGACCTTCCCGGGCCGGAACCACACTCGCGCCGGCACCCGGGAACGGGTGACGGTGCCGGGATGCGTCACGCCGGGGCCTCCGCCGCACCGGCGGCGGCCCCGGCTGCGCGGCGCCTTTTGTTCCCATCGTCGCCTGGCCTGCGATCGAGTGGCGCCCCGGGCCGGTCATCGGGTATTTTTCCCATTTGCCGGGTGTCCGGGGGACGCCAATGGATGCCTGCAGGCCCGGAATGCCGGCAAGGGACATGATTGACGGTATTGCAGACACACCCGGCACGCAAGCGGACACGGCGGCGTGGTTGTTTCGCCTGCCTCCCATGCGCATTCTGTTCACCGCGCTTGCCGTGGGCCTTGCCGGCTTCGGAGGAAGCCTGTGGTTTTCTCTCCAGCAGCCGTGGCTGGGGGTGAGGCTGCAGCCGGCGGCGGGTGGCGTCGAGGTCACCGCGGTGGCCCGGAACGGGCCCAGCGCGGATATCCTGTCGCCCGGCGACCGGCGACCGGCGACCGGCGACCGGCGACCGGCGACCGGCTCGTGGCCGTGGCCGCCCCCGGCGGCCCCTGGCTGCGGATCACGGCCGCCGACCTGGTCGAGGATCCGGACGAACATCGCAGTTTTTCCGGTTACAACGCATTTCTCGAGCGGCAGGACCGTCTCAGTCGGATTCTTCGTTCCGCCGCGGTCCGGCTCAGGCTGGGGGACGGGCGCGAGGTACGCGTCCAGCCCCGCCTGCAAGTCCCGGTCCGCGCCCTGTCCAGCCGGTTCTGGATGTGCCAGGCATTCGCCGTCCTGACGCTCATGTTCTCGATGGCCATCTGGTCCCTGAGGCGCGAGCCGCTGGAGACCCGCCTGTTGCTGCTGTCCGGCATGGGATTGTTCATCGGGGCCATCTCGGCCTCGCTGTATCTGGGCCGTGAGCTGGCCCTCGACGGGGAAATGTTTCGCGCGCTTTCCACCGCCAATTTCAGCGGAAACCGCCTGTTCGTGGTGGCGGGCCTCGCCCTGCTCTATTCGTATCCCCGCGCCATCGTTCCCCGGTCGTGGCTGGTCGTATTTGCAGTACTGGAAGGAAGCCACCTCGTCAATCTCATCGCGCAGTGCCTGGAGCCGCCTCTCCATGCCTACCATTTCGACTTCCTGCTGCTGGCGGTCCTGGCCGTGATCGGGAGCGTGGCCGCCTGGCGGCTGTCGCGTGGTCGGCCCCTGGACAGGGCTACGCTCAAGGTGTTCCTGTTGACCATCCTGGTGAGCGTGGCCCTGGTCATGGGCATATATGTCCTGCCCATCATCCTGTCGGGGGCGCCGATGATGGATATCGCCGGCAGTTACATGCTGCTGCTTGTCATGTATGCCGGCCTGGCGTTCGGGGTGGCGCGGTTCCGGCTATTCAATATCGAAAAGTGGTGGATTCGCACCTGGCTGTGGTTTCTACTCGGCCTGGCCATCATGGCGCTGGATTTCGCGGTCATCAGCGCCCTGCACTGGACGCCGGGCATGTCGCTGGTCTTCAGCCTGCTGGTGGTGTCCTGGCTGTATTTCCCCCTCCGCCAATGGCTGTGGCAGCGGCTGCTGCATCGCCGCTCGATGCCAATGGAGTACTACGTGTCGGGCCTGGTGGCACACTTTGTCCATTCAGGCTCGGCCAGTGACGACATGAAATTCTGGGCGGGGATGATGCAGGAGGCGTTCTCGCCGGCCTCGATGGAGGCTGTCGAATCGGCAGGGGAACGCGTGCAACTGTCGCATGACGGCACCCGGATGCGGGTGCCGGCCTTCGAACCAGGCATGGGCGTGGAGATGCGGCTGCCGGATCGCGGGGGGCGGCTGTTCGACGAGGAGGATGCGCGGCTGGCGCAGGCGCTGTTCGATCTGGCGGTGCGCGCGAGGGCGCAGCGCGATGCCTATCGAATGGGAATGGAAGATGAACGGAGACGCATCATGCGGGATCTGCACGATGACGTGGGCGGCCGGCTCCTCAGCCTGGTGCATTCATCCTAAGACGAAACGATGCGGCGTCTGGCGCAGGAGGCACTGGACAGTCTGCGCGATGTCATTTATTTCACCATGGAAGGTGGGGCGGTGATTTCGCTCGGCGATCTCCTGGGGCGGTGGCGGGCACAACTGAAACAGCGCCTGGAGCAGGCCGGGGTTCAGCTGGTCTGGTCCTGGGACGAGTCGTGTGAAAACCTGCTGTTGAAGGCAAGGGATGCGCTGAGTCTCGGGCGTATCCTGTACGAGGGCGCAAGCAATGCGCTCCGCCATTCCTGTCCGCGCAGGATCGCCATCGAAGGCAGGTGCTGCGAGGACGTGTTTTGCATCACCATGGTCAACGACGGCGTGCCCGACCAGCCCGGGGAGAAGCGCCGCTCCGGGCCGGGAGGGCACGGGCTGCACAACATTGGGGAAAGGGCCCGGGAAATGGGCGGTAGGGCCGAGTTTTCGTCGCAAGGAGGCCGGTTCGAGGTGCGCCTGACCTTTCCCGTCGGGGCCATCGATGCCCGGGAACCGGGCGATTGACAACGTTCCTGGAAGGCGGCCACCGGCGGAGGAATGATTGGATCGCGCAGGGATGCGAAAGGGTGAATTCTGCACCCGCCCGGGGCGGGTTCCGGGTGCCGTGGTCGATGCGGCCAGGCGGCCCCCGGCCCGGGCGGTCTCACCCGATCGGGTGAGGCCGGACATGCGATGCCGGGGCATGATGGTGCCGGAGGAACCCGATTGGCTCGCCCCCTGCGGTGGCGTTACCGATCCAGTGGGCCGGGGGCGGGGGCACGGGCGGGCCTGCCTTGGCGCCGCTCGGCGCGGCGGAGCGCGTTTGGCGAACACCTGGAGCAAGGCATGAAGAGGAGGAAACCATGAGCGAAACCATGGGGCGGAATCCGGCGGCGGATTCCGGTGCGTTCAGCGTGGCCATGATCCTGGACTACACGAAACGGGTTGTCGTGGACCCGGCGGGGTTTTTCCGGCAGATGCCGAAAAAAGGGGGGGTGGCGCGCCGTTGATTTATGTGGTGGTGATCGCCCTGGTCACCGCATTGGTGCAGCTCGTGTTGGGCATGGTCGGCCTGGGACCGATGGGCGGGTTCGCCACGGGCGTGGCGGCACTGGTACTGTTGCCGATCCTGGCGGTAATCGGGAGTTTCATCGGGGCCGCGATCCTGTTCGTCATCTGGAAGCTGATGGGGAGCGAGGAGGACTACGAAACGGCGTACCGGTGCGCGGCCTATGCCTATGGCTATGCCCCGGTGGCGGCGCTGGTGTCGGGAATTCCCTATGTCGGCACCCTGGTACAGGTCCTGTGGCCCACCGCGCTCATTGCGCTCGCCACCATTCATGTCCACGGCCGCAAGCCCGCTCTGGCCTGGGGTGTATTCGGCATTCTGGGGATTCTTGCCGCCCTGTCCCTGCTTGGCACCGAGATCGCCGCCCGCCGCATCATGAGCGGGCTTGAGGACAGCGCGCGGCAGATGCAGCACCGATATGGCGACAAGGAGGGCGAGTCCAGCCCGGAGGAGGCGGGCAGGGCAGTGAAGGACCTGTTGGAAGGACTGGAGAAGATGGAGCGGCCGGGGCGGTAGCCATGGTCATCCGACCTCTCCTGTAAACCGGACGCTCTCCCGCACCCCGAAGGGGGTGCGTGGCCGACGAATATGTTCAGCCTGTCCTCCTGCATTTCAGGCAGGGCGTTCACTTCGGTGCAGGCGCGTGTGTCTTCATGATCGTGCAGGGTCGGAATCCCGCTGTGCCCTCCTTCACTGGTAGGGTCAGGTGTTCCTGAAAGGTGTGGCCTTCATGGGGGCACTGGGCTGACCAGGTTCAGACAGATGTGAGACGTTGAGGGCATGAAGAAGGGGCGTCATATCCGGGAGTTGACAAGCAACCGGAAGAGGAGGCCCCGAGATGAAGGTTTTTGGCCTTCAAAGCCATATCATGCGGTCTGCCCGCTTGGCAGACAAGGTCTGTGACGAACCCGAGGTCGTTTTTCGTCTCCAGCAGCTTGAGCGGTTTGAGCGGCTGCGCAAGGCACATGGTCTGACGGCCTCCCAGGCAGCGGAGGTTCCGGGGACAAGCCGGGCCACGTTGTACCGCTGGAGGCGGCGCCTTGCAGAAGCGGGCACTTCGGGATTGCGTGCCCGATCCCGGCGTCCCCGCCGGGTACGGCAGCGCCAATGGGGCATGGACTTGGCCGA
>RFHG01000406.1 GCA_003696465.1 Gammaproteobacteria bacterium
CATGGGGCGCGGCCTGCTCGTCACCGAACTCATCGGTCACGGCGTCAACATCGTGACCGGCGACTACTCGCGCGGCGCGGCCGGCTTTCTGGTCGAGGATGGTGTCATTGTCCATCCGGTCGAGGAGATCACCATTGCGGGCAATCTGCGCCGCATGTTTACCGATATCCAGGCGGTCGGCAGCGACACCGATCTGCGTGGCAGCATTCGCACCGGCTCCATCCTGATTGGCGAGATGACGGTTGCGGGGGACTGACGAACGGCCAGGCGTCTTTTGCACATCCGGCGGAGTGTCCGCCTGAAGCAGGCCCGGATACGGCTCAGGGCTGTCAGAACAGCGATTCGGATTCCGGCTCGGGGTGCGGGATGCCTTCCAGGCTTTCGATTTCCATCACCAGCCGGCTACCCTTTTCATCGATCTGCTCGATGCGCACCGGCAACCAGTCCAGCGCGGGCGCATACCAGGTCCGGGTCTTGCGTTTGGGGTCGTCGGTACGGCGCAGACGCATCGTTTCCAGTGGGCCAAAGGCGGTTTCAATCGTCTCCTTTCCGTCGCGCGCAAAGCAGTAACGATCCATCTTGCCGCGGTTGACCAGCGGGTAGCATTCCTGCAGGCGGTCGTGGCGCAGATCCATCATGATGCGGAAGTTGATCGACAGGCGGTCCTGGGTGTCGTCCGGGATCTCCTCGAGTGCAAATGGCTCGCCCAGCACCTTGCCGGTCACCCGGTGCCGGGGCCAGTCGAAATGATATTCGCCGCTGCGTTCCCGGTCGCCACCCTTCTGCAGATAGTGGTATTCCAGCGGGCGGTAGTGGCCCTGGCCCTGGCCGTCCGGTTCCATGAGCGTGTTTTCGTTGACCCGTACATCGGCAAACAGCCGCACGATGGCCAGCAGCCCGGCCGGCTCGGCGTCGTTGGTGAAATAGAGCCGGCCACCGGCGCGGTGTTCCAGGCGCGATTTCACGCGCCCGCCCACCAGCCCGCCCTTGCTGGCAGTGTAGGTGGCACGGTATTCGTCCGGGAGGTCCTGGGCCAGCGCCATGCCGGTAGCGGTGGCCAGGAGCAGGGCGCACAGCCAGTGTCTCATGCCGGGTGCTCCAGTTCGTCGAGTTGCAGGGGCCGCGCCAGCGGCCGGCCGTCGAACAGCACCTGGCCGCCCTCCAGGCGCAGGCGTCCGTCCGCATACCAGGATGTGACCAGCGGATACAGCCGATGTTCCTGTTCCAGGACCCGGGCAGCGAGTCGCTCCGGGGTGTCGTCCGCGTGTACCGGAACCCGTGCCTGGGCGATGACAGGGCCGCCGTCGAGTTCGGGGGTGACGAAATGCACGCTCACGCCGTGTTCGCTGTCTCCGGCCTCGATGGCCCGGGCATGGGTGTTGAGGCCCCGGTACTTGGGCAGCAGCGAGGGGTGGATATTGAGCATGCGCCCCCGATAGTGCTCGACGAATTCCGGGGTGAGAATGCGCATGAAGCCGGCCAGCACGACCAGGTCGGGGTGGTAACGGTCGATGCGCTCGGCCAGGGCGCGGTCGAATGCCTCGCGGCTTTCGTAGTTGCGGTGGTCGATGACCTCGGTGGGGATGCCGGCACGCCGTGCCCGCTCCAGCCCGTAGGCCTCGGGATTGTTGCTCACTACTGCGCTGATCCGGCCGTGGATGCGCCCCTCGTGCACGGCATCGATCAGTGCCTGCAGGTTGGAACCGCTGCCCGAGACGAGGACGACGATGGAAGGGGCATCGGTCGTCATTGGACGATCACTTCGGGCCGTCCGTCGCCGGCCTCGATGCGGCCGATGAGGAAGCTCTCGATACCCTGTTCGCGCAGCAGGGTTTGGGCCGCGTCGACTCCCTCTTCGGGCAGCACCACGACCATGCCGATGCCACAGTTGAAGGTACGCAGCATCTCCTCGTCGGAGATGCCGCCCTGTTGCTGCAGCCAGTCGAATACGGCAGGGCGTGGCCAGGCCGAGGCATCGATGCGGGCACGGGTGTTTTCCGGCATCACCCGCGGCAGGTTCTCCGGCAGGCCGCCCCCGGTGATGTGGGCCAGGGCATGGATTTCCTGTGCTGCGTACAGGGCCAGCAGGGGCCTGACATAGATGCGGGTCGGTGCGAGCAGGGCCTCGCCCAGCGG
>RFHG01000407.1 GCA_003696465.1 Gammaproteobacteria bacterium
ACACCGCTCCGTCTTCGGCGCCCGGCACCGACTCGTCGTCCACCTCGACCGTGGTGCCCAGGTCGTCGGGACAGACGATGTCCAGCGCCGTCTGATCGGCATTCAGGATCTCGCCCGTCTGCTGGTCGATGACCATCACGACGGCGTGCATGTTCATCGGTGCCCAGTTGTCGGGCAAGGTATAGGGGGCGAAGGAATAGGAAACCTGCTGGCCATCTTCGATATACGAAGGGATGGAGGCCGGCACGCCGGCCCATCCTCCCAGCAGATCGCGGCCCACGTGATCGTACACCATCATCTCGGCCGGCACGGGGTTGGGCAAGTTTTCGTAGCCGCCCATGGGTGTGTTGCTGCCCGAGAAGTAGTTCGTCTGGGCATAGCCATCGCCCGTGCCGGTGACACCATCCTCGACGAGTCCGACGTTGAAGCGAAAGTCGGCATTCTCGAAGCGCGTGTAAAAGGTGGCCGAGGCGTTTACCTGCAGTTTTTTTGTAGCCACGTCGAGCTGGGCATCGAGCTGGGGCACTACGGGTGCAGGCATGGCAGGCAGCTCGGGTTGGTAGATGTCGAGTTCTGCTGCTCGCAAGAGCATGCGCCGGTCAATGAGTACAGAAGGAAAACCCGATTCGAAAAGCGGCGACGACGTCACGCCGCCGATCCATACCGGGCTGGCCATGGGGTCGCCCTCGTGCACGGCGATGCCGATAAACTGGTCGGGATACAACTCCTCCATTTTCTGGAGATAGACTGCCCCGCGCGGACAGAAACCACACCATGTGCCCGTAGCTTCCTCACCCACCACCTTCTTGGCAGGCATGTCCGAAAGGCCATGCACGATAGCTGAAAGCTCATTGTTACCGAGTATGGTGTCTGGCAAACCATTGGGCATATAGACCTGCACGACCACCTCATAGCGTGTCGGCTCGGCAGGTACGAAGGGAAGTTCGGCCTCGAAGGTGTAGGTATCGAGCGGTTGCAAGGCAAGTCCCTCGATCGTTTCCGTCCAGCTTGTGGCCCCCTCGCTCCACTGCAACGCAAAGGAAGTCAGCACATCGGCGCCCAGGTTGGTCACGACGCCGCGCACCGCAACCGATTCACCCACGAGGGCATAGCGGGGCAACTCGAGCCGGCTCAGCTCCAGATCGCGAGGCGGCAGCGCACGCACCCGCAACCAATCTATGGCCATGCCCGGTTCATGTCCGCCGCCATCGCTATAGGTAAAAGCCAGGCGCACCGCAGACTGGCCCACAAGAGCAGAAAGATCGAAACGACCACCGTCCTCCCAATGGTTGAAATCGCTGGGGGGCACGGCGTGGAGGGGTACCCAGGTGAGACCATCATCCAGAGAATACTCGATCCATGCTTCTTCCTGATGCCCCCCGTAACTCCTCTTTCGGAAAAACCAGCTCATTTCGAGAATGGCACCGGGTACACCGGAAAAGTCGATCGGCGGTGAAATGAGGCGGTCCTGACTCTTGTCACAATCGCACGACCAGTCGTTCGTGGCCGCTACGCCCATGCCGTGCAAGGCCATGGGGATGTGAAAAAGGGTGGCAGACAACGCTGCGGGCGTGCCAACCTGCCAGCCACCATCGGAAGCCAGCGTCTGCACCATCCAGCCGGAAGGCAGGGCATCGCCTTCGAAGCTCTCTTCGAGCAATACCTGCTGGGCATTCAGCCCGTGCCACAGCAG
>RFHG01000408.1 GCA_003696465.1 Gammaproteobacteria bacterium
CAATCACCGCGAACAGCCCGAGCATCACGATCCACGGCTCCTGGATGTACTGGCGCAGGATCAGGATCTGGAACAGGTTCAGGTAGATGGCCAGCGGCAACACGGCCTTGATCTGGTCGGAGAAGCGCACCTGCACATAGGGACGCAGCAGGCGGAAGATGTCGATGCCGCGCAGCCTGACCTTCTTGCGCGTTCCCGGCGCGATGGCCGCGACGACATCGGAATAGCTGACCCTGCGCTGCTTGACGTTCAGCTCGCGCTGGAAGCGTGCGAAGCGGATGGGGCGAAAGCGCGGTGGGCCGGCCTCGGGGGCGGCCTCCGGATGCTCCGGCGATGTGCGTGCTTCCTCCATCATGCCTCCCGTGTTTGCTGCAAGGATAGCAGAATCCTGCGGGCATGGGGATGATGCTATGGCAACGGCTGCCCGGTCCGCTTACTGCCGAGCGTGACGATCAGGATGCCGCCGAGTATCAGCAGGGATGATATGGCCAGCCGCCAGGTGAACGGTTCGGCGACAAACAGGATGCCGCCGCCGGCCGCAAGCACGGGAACAAGCAGCTGCGCCACGGCCGCCTGCGTGGAAGAAAGCCCGGAGAGCGCAACATACCAGATCGCATACCCAAGACCCGAGGCGATGGCGCCGGAGAGGACGGCATAGCCGACCCCGGCCGGCGAATACGCCGCCTGATGCAGTGTCAGCATGGCCAGCAGCAGAACGAACGGCAGGGTTCTGAGGAAATTCCAGGCCGTGTCGGCCAGAGGGGATTGGGAGGCATGGCCCCTGATGGTGTACATGCCCCAGGCGATGCCGGCGAGGATCATCAGCAGCAGGCCGGTCGCAGAGGGCGCGCTGACGCCGGGAAGGACGAGATACACAAAGCCTGCAAAGGCGATGGCCATGCCGGCCCATTCCAGCCGGTGCGGGCGTTTTCCCGATATGGTTGACAGCAGGATCATCGTGATCTGCACGGCGGCAAACAGGATCAGCGCGCCGGTTCCGGTATCGAGACTGACATAGGCAAAGGAGAA
>RFHG01000409.1 GCA_003696465.1 Gammaproteobacteria bacterium
GGTTGACATGACTAAGTCGGATGACTAAGCTAATCCTGTCAATCAGGAGGGCATCATGCATCAGGTCAACATTCACGAGGCCAAGACTCATCTTTCCAGATTAATCCAGGAAGCACTGGAGGGTGAGGAAGTGGTCATCGCCCGCGGAAACCAGCCCGTGGCGCGGCTGGTGCCGGTTCGGAGGGGCGGGCCTGAACGCCGCATCGGGGGCGCGAAGGGTCTCGTGCGGTCCATTGCCGACGACTTCGACGCGCCACTGGATGATTTCTCCGACTATCAGTGAAGGTTCTGATCGATACCCACGCACTGCTCTGGCTTCTTGAGGATGCGCCGCAGCTGAGCGGGCAAGCGCGGGAGGTCTTTCTCGATCCTGAAGGGCAGCTTTATTTCAGTGCCGCCAGCTACTGGGAGATCTGCATCAAGCTATCCATCGGCAAGCTGGAACTGGCCGATGGCTGGGAGAAGATCATCAGCCGGGAGCTGCGGCGCAACGAGATCCGCTGGCTGGCCCTGGAGCCCGCGCATATGCAGGGCGTGGTGGACCTTCCCTGGCATCATCGGGACCCGTTCGACCGTCTGCTGATTGCCCAGGCCTTGCATGAATCGATGGGTGTGCTGACCGCGGATCGACATTTTGCTGCCTATGGCGTGGATGTGATATGGTGATTCGCTGGATGATTCTGCCCTCAACCTTCAGGACAGGCGGGACTTGAAATCCTCGTAGGTGAAGCGGCGCAGGAGCCGGTAGTTTCCGTCTTTCGTCCACAGCCCGATGTCCGGGTGGCGCACGCCGTTGAACATTGTCGTCTTGACCATCGTGTAGTGCGCCATGTCCTCAAACGCGAGCCTGTCGCCCGGTTTCAGCGGCGCATCGAACGAATAGTCGCCGATGACGTCGCCGGCCAGGCACGAAGGTCCGCCCAGCCGGTAGGTATGCTCCTTTTCGTCAGGCAGCCCCGCGCCGGCAACATCCGGCCGGTAGGGCATCTCGAGCACGTCCGGCATGTGGCAGGTGGCCGAGACGTCGAGCACGGCGACGGGAAGCGCATCGGTTTCGACGATGTCGAGCACGCTGGCCACCAGTATGCCCGCCTGCCAGGCCACGGCCCCGCCCGGTTCGAGGTAGACATCCACATCCCACTGCTTGCGGAA
>RFHG01000410.1 GCA_003696465.1 Gammaproteobacteria bacterium
CGGCAGCGTATCGCCATTTGGCGAAAGCCAGAACAGCCCGAGCGCGCCGGCAGGGCCGGCCACGATACCCTGGAGGTGAGCGAAGGGCTGGGCGCAGGTTAGCGTGGCACCCTGGCCCGCATCCACTGCAGGGGCTACCGTATCGAGCCAGACGACCGCGGTGTCGAAAGCCACGCAGCCGTTCGCGAGGTTCGTGGCGGCCAGCACGTATGTACCGGCATCGGTCGCAACGAGCGTGTCGCCCGAGGCTGGCAGCGGCAGGCCATCGTGGGCCCAGCTCAGGGACACGCTATCGGCGCCTGCCACCACGGCCACGAGCATGGCTTCGGGCGGTGCACAGGTGCGCGCGACCGAATCGGGCAGTGACAGCTGGGGCGCCTCGAAGCTGGCCGCCACCACGAGGGTATCCGAAGCCGAGCAGCCGAACGCATCGGTCACCCGCGCGATGTAGGTGCCCGGGCTGTCCACCACAGCCGTATCACCCGCGATGCTCGCAAAGTGGCCGTCGGGCGTGAGCCAGACGAGTGTGCCACTGCCGTCGTGGGCCGCCACCAGCGACACCTCTGGCCGGATACAGTCGATTTGGCTTTCGCCAAACAGCGTCACCTGCAGGCCGGATGTGTGCTGCGCCACCGTGAGGGTCGTATCCCACGCGCAGCCCGAACTCGTATCGGTTACCACGAGCGCGTAGCTTCCCACCGCCACGACGCCCACCGCTGGCGCCGTGGTAGCGCCGACCATGGCATTCGGCGGACCGAGCCACTGGAAGGCCAGTCCACTTTGCAGGGGCACCGCCTCGAGCCAGACGGTATCGGGCACGCAGGGCGGCGCCAACGTGTCGACGGGTAGCACGACCACCTGAGGCGGGTTGAGCATGGCCGGCAGATGCAGGGTGTCCGTCGCGAGGCATCCCGAAAGGGAATCCTCGGCTGCCACCTCATAGAGTCCGCCGGCCGTTGCCGTCACCTGCCAGCCTTCCAGCACCGCACCCGTGGGAGCCAGCCAGCGGTAGTGCACCGAGGCTTCGGGCAGGGCCGACGCCTGCAAGCTCGCTTCCGGATGGGCGCAGGTGAGTGGCTGATCGAACGTCGGCGCGACTTCGGGTGCCAGCGTGTCCACTTCCACCAGCAAGGTCGTATCGAACACACAGCCGTTGCTGCCCGTGGCGGAAAGCTGCCACCATCCGCCCTGGGTCAGCCAGGCCGTATCGCCCGCTGCGATGGCGAAAGAGGCCCCCTGCGGTCCGGTTAGGTGGAACGTATCGGCCTGCCCCCACCACGACAGCGCAGCCTGGGGCGCACTGCAGGTGAGCCTGGACGGCCCCTGAAGGA
>RFHG01000411.1 GCA_003696465.1 Gammaproteobacteria bacterium
CTTCGTCTTGTCACCCGTCAGGCATCCGTTATCAGCCTCAACGCCGCCCTGGCCTTCAACGGTCATCTCGACAAGGCCATTGCCGCCAGGCTCGAATCCCTGCGCAAGACCCGCGACGACCTGCAGGTTGCCGTCAACAACGGTCGCACCTCCGAATCCGAACTTCTCAAGGTGGAGACCCTGCTGAACGACCTCAATAAACAGCGCAATGATCTGCAACGGCAAGCCATCTCCCTGAAAAACCAGCTGCTGCAACTGACCGGCATCCGGCTTGACCACTTCGTCATGATGACCCTGAAGCGGCCCGTTGCCGAAGGCGAATTTCTCAAACTGACCCAGCAGCAGGCCGAGGTCGCAGCGACCGAGAAGGAATTGCAGGGCGAAAAGGACCGCCGGTTTCCGGTGCTCAAACTCGAAGGGGTCGTTTCCGGCAACCGGGGTGAAGCCTACAACACCGGCAGCTCGATCGATCGCGACTATGCCTATCTGGGCATCAAACTCTCCCTTCCGCTCTTCGACCGCAGCCTGTCAACCAGCATCGACCAAGCCGAAATCCGGCTGCGCCGCCAGCGGCAGCAGCTAGCGCAGCTGCGCATCGACCTGACCACCGAGGCTGCCGGCCTGAAGGATCAGCTTCCGGTTATCGACCGGTCGAACAAGCTGGCCCAGACCACCCTCGACAACAACCGGCGCCTGCTCGAAATCGCCAAGGTCGCCTATCGCAACGGGCGTATGAGCACCGAGGAGTATCTGCGCTTTGAAACCGGAGTTCTCGAGGCCGAAGCCGCCCTTCATCAGACTCACGTCGATCGCTGGCAGGTCGTCAGCCAACTGGCTGTCCTGTACGGCGACGATCTCACAGGAGTTGTGCAATGAAAAGGAAACTGATCACCATCCTGATTGTACTGCTGGTCGCAGCCGGCGCCGTCGCCCTGCTGAAAAAACGCCAGAACCAACTGGCCGAAGCTCCAGTGGCAAAAGTCCTCCCCGTTGTGGTCGAGGCCTTTGTTCCCACCCCGCAGCAGGTGACTCTGACCCTGCCGGCCATGGGGGTGGTCTCCTCGGATCGTTCCACCGTCCTGTCCACCAAGATCAGCGGCCGCATCACCCGGATCGTCAAACAAGAAGGAGAA
>RFHG01000412.1 GCA_003696465.1 Gammaproteobacteria bacterium
CCATCCCGCAGCGGCAACCAGGGCTGCCTCCCATCAGGGCAGCCCTTTATTGGCGAAAGAAATTGGCGAAATGGCCAAATAGCTCGACATGGAACACGAACTCTACAACCTGTTGCTGATCCCGACCCTCGCCTTCGGGCTGAGCTTCCTCTTCGCCCTCGGCGGGGTCGGCTCGGCCATCGCCCTGGTGCCGGTGCTGCACTGGCTCGGGCTGCCGCTGCTGATCGCCAAGCCGACCGGGCTGCTGGTCAACACCCTGAGCATGACCGGCGCCAGCGTCAGCAACATCCGCGCGAAACGGCTCGACTTCAGACTCGGCGTGCCGATCATTGTCAGTTCCTTCCTGCTTGCCCCGCTTGGTGCCTGGTCGAGCCACTGGATACCGAAACTGGCGGTGCTGGCAGTGTTCACCCTGTTTCTGGTCTTTTCCGGGGTGATGCTGATCTTCTTCCGGGCCGGGAAATTCGAAGACCAGTACCGGGAAGACCGCCCGATCCTGGCCCCGGCGCTGATCGGCGCGGTGGCCGGCTACCTGTCGGGGCTGCTCGGGGTCGGCGGCGGCGGGCTGATCGCACCATTGATGATCCTGCTCGGCTTCAATCCGAAAAAGGTCGCCGTGATCACCGCCTTCGTCGTGCCCTTTTCTTCGCTGAGCGGCCTGATCGCCTACCTGGTGATGGGGCACGCCGACCTGCTGCTGATGCTGCCGGCGGCAGTGGCGGCGTATATCGGCGGCAGCCTCGGGACCAAGGTCATGCACGCCCGGCTCAAACCGGGAACGGTGAAGAAATGTCTTGGCGTTTTGCTGCTGTTGCTGGCGGTAAAAATGGGGATACAGTTGTTCGAGTAACGGAGCCAGCCCAATCGATTGCAACGTAGAGCCGCAGGGGTGGAGAGAGCGTGCGGAGAACGATTTTCTCCCCCCTTTTCGGTCCCCGCACGGCTCCTGCGGTTCTGCGTTGCAATGGATCAACAATTGAAGGAGATTTCGATGAAACACCTGACAATTCTGTTTGCGCTGATGCTCTGGTCGCTGCCGGCCCTGGCCGGCGAACCGACCATCGGCTCTCTGCTAAAGGCTGTCGCCGAACAGCCGGACATCAAGGCCAGCACCCTGGATGTGCAGGCAACCGATACCCGACTCAGGCAGGCTCACGCCGAGCTGTTTCCCAAGCTGACAGCCTTCGGCAGTTACGAGTTCTACAACTCACCCACAAACCTGCGGCCGATGCCGCCGACCGAAGTCAATATAGCCGGCGGGGAATCGATCCCTTTTTCGAAACAGATCACCCGGTACGGTCTGCGGGTGGACATGCCGATTTTCATCAAGAAACTCTACACCCTGGCCGACCAGGTCCGACAGCTGCAGCAGGCCAGCCGAGCCGGACACAAGCTTCGTCTGGTCACCCGTCAGGCGTCCGTTATCAGCCTCAACGCCGCCCTGGCCTTCAACGGTCATCTCGACAAGGCCATTGCCGCCAGGATCGAATCCCTGCGCAAGACCCGCGACGACCTGCAGGTTGCCGTCAACAACGGTCGCACTTCTGAAGCGGAACTGCTCAAGGTGGAAACATTGCTGAACGACCTCAACAAACAGCGCAACGACCTGCAACGGCAAGCCATCTCCCTGAAAAACCAGCTGCTGCAACTGACCGGCATCCGGCTTGAGCACTTCGTTATGATGACCCAGAAGCGGCCCGTTGCCGAAGGTGAATTTCTCAAACTGACCCAGCAAAAGGCGGAAGTCGCAGCGACCGAAAAGGAGCTGCAGGGCGAAAAGGACCGCCGCTTTCCGGTGCTCAAACTCGAAGGGGTCGTTTCCGGCAACCGAGGTGAAGCCTACAACACCGGCAGCTCGATCGATCGTGACTATGACTATCTGGGCATCAAACTCTCTCTGCCTATCTTCGACCGCAGCCTGTCAACCAGCATCGACCAGGCCGAAATCCGACTGCGCCGCAAGCGGCAGCAGCTCGCGCAGCTGCGCATTGACCTGACATCTGAGGCAGCGAGCCTGAAGAATCAGCTTCCGGTTATCGACCGGTCGAACAAGCTGGCCCAGACCACCCTTGACAACAACCGACGCCTGCTCGACATCGCCAAGGTCGCCTATCGCAACGGGCGAATGAGCACCGAGGAGTATCTGCGTTTTGAAACCGGAGTACTCGACGCCGAGGCCGCCCTTCACCAGACCCACGTCGATCACTGGCAGGTCATCAGCCAACTGGCTGTCCTGTACGGCGACGATCTCACAGGAGTTGTGCAATGAAAAGAAAACTGATTACCGTCCTGATTGTTCTGCTGGTCGCAGGCGGCGCCGTCGCCTTGCTGAAAAAACGTCGGGCCGAACTGGCCCATGCCCCGGTGGCCAACGTTCTGCCCGTCGTGGTCGAAGCCTTTGTTCCCACGCCGCAACAGGTGACTCTTACCCTGCCGGCCATGGGGGTGGTCTCCTCGGATCGTTCCACCGTCCTGTCCACCAAGATCAGCGGCCGCATCACCCGGATCGTCAAACAAGAAGGAGAA
>RFHG01000413.1 GCA_003696465.1 Gammaproteobacteria bacterium
CAGGACCATGCCCGGGGTGAGCAGGCCGGCGCTCATGGCCACACCGGCTGCACCGGCCGCCATGGAGCCCTTCAGAAACAGTCTGCGCTTGGTATTCATGGACTCGCTCCGAATTGGGTATTGTGGCAATTGCCGCGAGTACATTGCAGGAGGCGTGCCAATTTCGCATGCCTTGAAAAATCAATGGGTTGTCTGTTCAACCAGCAAATCGGGCCCGTTGCAAATTGCAATTTGCAACGATCGTGGATTGCGTAATGCAACGGATCAGCCTGTCTGCCAGGCCTGCAGCTTGCGCCAGAGGGTGCTCTTGTTGATGCCGAGCATGCGCGCGGTCTTCTCGCGGTTGCCCTCGTTCAGCGCCAGCAGCTTTTCGATGTAGCGCCGCTCCAGGGTGTGCAGGTCGGGGAGGTCGTGGTCGATGGCCGGCTCCGCATTGCCAGCGGGCGCGGCGCCCGCCGGCGGCATGCTCAGAAGCTCGTCCATGAGGTGCAGCTCGGGGCCCTCGGCCAGCGCCACATGCCGTTCGACCAGGTTGCGCAGCTCGCGCACGTTGCCCGGCCAGTCGTGGGCCATGAGCCGTTCCAGCGAGGCGCTGTCGAAGCCGCGCACCTCGCGGCCGAAGCGTTCGGCGCATTCCTCGATGGCGGCATTGAGCAGCAGCGGGATGTCCTCGCGCCGCTCGCGCAGGGGCGGCAGTTCGATCTTGAGCACGTTCAGGCGGTGGTAGAGGTCGTGCCGGAACTGGCCGGCTTCGACCATGGCCTCGAGGTTGCGGTTGGTGGCGACGACGAAGCGCACATCGATCGAGATCGGGCGCACGCCGCCTACCCGGGTGATCTGCTGCTCCTGCACCACGCGCAGGAGCTTGGTCTGCATGGCATCGGAGATGTTGCAGATCTCGTCGAGGAACACGGTGCCACCGGAGGCCGTTTCCAGCAGGCCGGCGCGCGACTCCACGGCGCCGGTGAAGGCCCCCTTTTCGTGGCCGAACAGTTCGGACTCGAGCAGGGTATCGGTCAGCGCGCCACAGTCGATCACCACGAAGGGCTGTTCGCGCCAGGGGCTGGCCTCGTGCAGGGCACGTGCCACCAGCTCCTTGCCGGTGCCCGATTCGCCCTCGATGATGACGCTGCAGCGGATGTCGGCCACCTTGGCAATGGTGGCATAGATGCGCTGCATGGCCTCCGACTGGCCGATCATGCCGAAACGCTGCTGGGTGTCGCGTACCTGGCTGCGCAGCACGCGCAGCTCGCGCCGCATGCGCGTGGCCTCGAGGCTGCGCTCGATCTGGATCAGCAGCTCGTCGAAGTCATAGGGCTTCTTGACGAAATCGGTGGCGCCCAGGCGCATGGCCTCGATGGCATTGTCGACCGTGGAGTAGCCGGTGACGATGATGACGGGCAGCTCGCTGTCCTGCGCGCGGATGGCGCGCAGCAGGTCCATGCCGCTCATGCCGGGCATGGACAGGTCGGTGATGACCAGGTCGCAGCCCCCGGACTCGATGGCGGCCAGTGCCGCCGCGGCATCGGTAAAGACCTCCGTCTCGTGCGGGGTGGCACGCATCAGGCGCGTGAACAGCTCGCCGGCACGGGGCTCGTCGTCGATGAACAGGATGCGTGCGGGGTGGTCGCTCATGTTGGTCTGTCGGGCGGCTCGATGGGCAGGCGGATGACCACGGTGGCACCGCCATAGGCATTATTATGCACGCTGATGCTGCCGCCGTGCTGCTCGATGATGCCGAGGCTGATGGACAGGCCCAGTCCGCTGCCCTCGCCCACCTCCTTGGTGGTGAAGAAGGGGTCGAACATGCGCTCCATGACCTCGTCCGGGATGCCCGTGCCCTCGTCGCAGACGCTGATCTGTACCTGCCCGTCGGGCAGGCGGTGGGTCTCGACCACTACCTCGTCACCGGACTCGCTGGCGTGGATGGCATTGATCAGGATGTTGATGAGCACCTGCTGCAGCTGGGTGGGGTCTCCCTGGACCGAGAGACGAGGATCGACCAGTGTACTCAGATGCACGCCCTGGTCACTGGCCGTCTGCTGGACCAGTGCCAGGCTTTCGTCGATCAGGTGCGGCAGGTCGATGGACTGGTAGTGCGGCGGGCGCTGGCGGGCAAAGTCCAGCACCCCGCGCACGATGCGAGTGGCGCGGTCGGTTTCCTCTTCCACCGCCTCCAGGTCGGCCAGCAGTTCGGGATGCTCCCTGAGCTCGCGCCGCATCAGGCTGAGCAGGCCCTTGATGTTGTTGAGCGGATTGTTCAGCTCGTGGCCGACGCCGGCCGCGAGCTCTCCCAGCGAGGCCAGCTTGGCCGACTGCAGCAGCATGCGTTCGGCCTGGTCGCGCTTCTGTTCCGCCTCGCGCGTGGTGCGGGCCATGTCCTCGAAGGCCACCTGCAGGTCGCGCAGCTCGCGGATGCGCACCGGCCGCATCGGTTTGAGCGGCTCGCCACGGGCAAAGGCACGCAGGTTGGCCGTGAGTTCCACAATGGGGTTGCCCAGCCGGCGGGCGCCCAGGTTGGCCAGCAGCAGGCCCAGCACCAGGGCGGTGGCGGCAAACAGCAGGATGGCCATGCGGATGCGGCGGAAGGGCGCAATGATCTCGGCCTGCGGCACCTGCATCACCAGAATCCAGCTGATCAGCTGGTCGGGATAGGGCAGGAACTCGGTGTAGTAGTAGCGCCATTCCCCGGCGGGGTCGGTCATCGCTCCGTTGCTCTCCTCCAGCACCTTCTGGTACAGGGCCGGACTCAGCTCGCGCAGGCTGCGCTCGGTCTGGTGTGCGGTGCTGAAGTTGAGGTTGCTGCCCTCGTCGTAGAGCAGCATGCCATCGCGCTCGGGCAGGTCCGGGTTGATCTCGGCCACCAGCAGGCGAGTATGATAGAAGCGGGGAGACAGTTCCAGGATGCGGTCGATCTGCACCCCGCTGGAATTGACCATGAGATAGCCGACCACCTCGCCAAACGCGTTCTGCAGGGGGACGATGGCATCCAGCATCGGTGCCTGGCCGGCAAAACCGTAGTCGTTGCGCGAGGGCGGCAGCAGCACGTAGGAGACCTTGCCCGGCGGGAGATCGCGGATCTCGCCGCTGAAGAAGTCATCCACCGCCTCGGACTCGGCATAACGATAGGGCTTGATACCGGAGACGTCTTCCGACATGCGACTGCCGAAACGCACCTTGATCAGCGTGTTGGCATCGCGGTCGAGCACCCGGATGGTGCCCACATCGAGAAACACGGCCTGGAATTCCTCGAGAAATCCGGTCAGGGCCTCGCGCTGGCGGCGCAGTGTGTCGAGACGGCTGGTGTCGCCATCCTCGACCGCGCCCAGCACCTCGACGAAGCGACGCAGGGCCGGCGAGACCGCCAGGGCCTCGATGACATCGCGTTCGAAGGTGAGGCGCCGCTCCAGCTCGGAGACCAGGTAGTCGAGGCCGGACTGCATCTGCCGATCCACCTGGTGGATGTGCTGGCGCTCGCTCCAGGCCGTCACTACCAGCACCAGCAGGGTCAGTGGCACCACGGTGGCGGCAAAGACCCACAGGAAAATGCTGCTGCGAATGCCCGGTCGCCAGTGCTTGTTGTGCCCAGCCTTCATGGCGCCACTATGCCAGCGCCATCGCATGCGTCAAGCACGGCGCGCTGCCGTACGGGCGGCCTTTCGGCTATACTGCGCTGTTTCCAATGCCCGGCTCCCGAACATGATGCGCATCCTCGCCGTTCTGCTGCTCCTGCTGTCGTTGTCCGGCTGCGGTCAGAAGGGGCCGCTGTATCTGCCCGACGAGGCACCGGCCACTGCCACCGAGGCCCGCTGAGATGGACCATTTCGAATACCGCGACGGCATCCTGCATGCCGAATCCGTGCCCCTGACCGAAATCGCCAGGCGTCATGGCACGCCTGCCTATGTCTATTCCCGCGCCACCATCGAGCGCCACTGGCATGCCTTCGACTCGGCCCTGGGTGATCACCCGCACCTGATCTGCTACGCGGTCAAGGCCAACAGCAACCTTGCCGTACTCAATCTGCTGGCGCGGCTGGGTTCGGGCTTCGACATCGTCTCGGTGGGCGAGCTGGAGCGGGTGCTGGCTGCCGGTGGCCGGGCCGACCGGGTAGTGTTCTCGGGCGTGGGCAAGCGCACCGACGAAATCCGTCGCGCGCTCGAGGCGGGCATTCGCTGTTTCAATGTCGAGTCGCTACCCGAGCTCGAGCGCATCGATGCCATTGCCGGCGAGCTGGATACCCGTGCACCGGTTTCCATCCGGGTCAATCCCGATGTCGATGCGCGCACGCACCCCTATATCTCCACCGGCCTCAAGGAAAACAAGTTCGGCATCGACATTGCCCAGGCGCCCGAGGTCTATCGCCTGGCCGCACGCCTGCCGCATGTCGAGGTGGTGGGCGTGGACTGCCACATCGGCTCCCAGCTCACCGAGCTTGCGCCCTTCATCGACGCCCTCCAGAGGGTGCTGACACTGGTGCGTGCGCTGGAGGTGGAAGGTATTGCCATCCGTCATCTCGACCTTGGCGGCGGGCTGGGCATCCGCTATCACGACGAGACGCCCCCGGAGCCGGCCGACTATGCACAGGCCATCTTCGAGGTGCTGCGCGACACCCCCTACGAGATCCTCATGGAGCCGGGTCGCGCCATCATGGGCAATGCCGGCGTGCTGCTGATGCGTGTCGAATACCTCAAGCCCACGGCACACCGCAATTTCGCCATCGTCGATGCAGCGATGAACGACAACATGCGTCCGGCGCTCTACGGGGCCTGGCAGGAGATCGTGCGCGTGGAGCAGGAGACCGATGCCGCGGCCCGCATCTGGGACATCGTCGGCCCGGTGTGCGAGACCGGCGATTTTCTCGGCAAGGAGCGGACCCTGGCACTGGAGCCCGGAGACCTGCTGGCCATGCGCTCGGCCGGTGCCTACGGCTTCGTCATGAGCTCCAACTACAACAGCCGTCCGCGTCCGCCCGAGATCCTGGTCGACGGCGACCAGGCCTTCGTCGCCCGCGAGCGCGAGACGCTGGACGATCTCATGCGCGGCGAACACTGCCTGCCGGAAAGCGGGACTTGACCGGCCGGACGTTACGACTATTCTTGCAAGCATGATCGCTTTCCTCCGCAACGAACGAATATCCGGCTGAGCCTCCCGGCCCGTACCGGGCCGCTGCCCCTTTCGTTCGTTGAATCTGTATCCGGAGGAACAGCCATGTCTGTCGATGCTTCCCTGCCCGTGGCCTTCATGGGCGACCCCCACGGCGACTTCAGTGCCGCCCGAAACCTGCCCCCTGTCCATGCCATCGAGGCACTGATCGTGGCTGGTGATCTTCACGTTCCTGCCCCGCTGGATGAACTGGCCAGCGAGATCCGGCCAGAGCTGTGGTGGATTCCCGGCAATCACGACTACGACCAGGACGGGTATCACGACCGCCTGTTCGCCTCGCCGTTGGCCACGCGCAACCTGCACGGACGGGTGGTCGAGATTGCCGGCCTGCGCGTGGCCGGCCTTGGCGGGGTCTTTGTCGGCCGGGTCTGGAATCCGCGCGAGGCCCCCGAGCCGAGATATCTCACGCGGTCGGCGTATCTTGCGGATCTTCCACGGCGCGACCGCTGGCGCGACGGACTGCCACGCAGGATCCGCAAGGCCATCTGGTACGAGGATGTGGCCCGCCTGGCGCGCATGCAGGCCGATGTGCTGGTCTGTCACGAGGCGCCGTCCTGCCACAAGTACGGATTTGCCGAGATCGACGCCCTGGCCGAGGCCATGGGCGTGCGCCTGGTGGTGCACGGCCATCACCACACCCACTATACGGGCAGCATTTGCGGCGGGCGAATCGCGGTGCTGGGTCTGGCAAAGGGCGAGATCTGCCGTGCCGATGGCACCCGTCTGGCGGGCCCGGACTGAACCGCGATACTGGACTTTGGGTCTAATGACAGCGGCTGCAGTGCCGCTATAGTGAACAGGGAGAGGTGAACAGGAGATCCGCATGACCGATCTGATCCTCGAACCCACTGCCGTGGCCGGCTGGCAGCGTCTGGTGCGCGAGGCGGCCCGGGACTGTCGCATCGAGCTGGCCGAAGAGCTCGAGGGCTACCTCGTGCATACCCTCATCCACCTGACCCGCGAGGCCCGGCTGGGCCGGGGCGCGATTGCCCCGCAGTATCTCGAGGCGCTGCTCGCGGCAGGCCCGCGCGGGGCCGAGGACCTGCGCAGGGTGGGCGACCAGTGCCTGCTGCTGGCCGGACTCTATCCGCGTCAGGCCAGCCGCCGGCTGGTACGGGTGGGCTATTTCGTCGACATGGGCCGCTCCGCCTATGCCCGCCTGTACGAACTGCTGGAGCGGGCCAATGCGCAGCTCTACCGCCAGCTCTCCGAGGCCTTCGTCAGCCTGGCCGACGTGCTGCAGGGGTTGCGCGGGGAGGCGGCGCTGAGCCCGCTCGAGGCCATCGAGTACTGGCAGGATACCGGCAGTCGGGTGCAGGCGCGGCGTCTGGCCGAACACTTCGGTCCCGGCTGGACCGCCCCGGGCAGCCGCCGGCCGCAGTAAGGAACGCACGGGCCCTCGGCTTCCGTTCATGACGCCCTGCAGGGGGCTGCGCTATGATTGTGCGCCATGAGCGATGAGCATACAGCACGCCTGCCCGAGATCTCCGTCGTGGCGCCCATGCACAACGAGGCGCAGAACCTGGACACCTTCTTCGAGCGGGTAGGGGGAATCCTCGATCAGGCCGGCTGCCGGTGGGAAATCGTGTGCGTCAATGACGGCAGCAGTGACGACACCCTGGCGCGCCTGCTCGACTGGCATGCGCGGGACCCACGCATCAAGGTCATCGATCTTTCGCGCAACTTCGGCAAGGAGGTCGCGCTCACGGCCGGACTGGACCATGCCCGTGGTGCCGCGGTGGTGCCCATCGATGCCGATCTGCAGGACCCCCCGGAGCTGATACCGGAAATGATCGCGCGCTGGCGCGAGGGCTACGACATGGTCTATGCCACGCGCCGCCTGCGTCATGGCGAGACTGCCTTCAAGCGTGCCACCGCCAACCTGTTCTACCGCCTGCTCGACCGCATCAGCGAGGTGCACATCCCGCGCAACACCGGCGATTTCCGGCTCATGGACCGGCGGGTGGTAGAGGCCCTGCGGCGCATGCCCGAGCGCACCCGCTTCATGAAGGGGCTGTTTGCCTGGGTAGGCTTTCGCCAGACCGCGGTGTATTACGACCGCGACCCGCGCCTGGCGGGCGAAACGAGCTGGAACTACTGGCGCCTGTGGGGGCTGGCGGTGGACGGCATCACCTCGTTTTCCGCCGTGCCGCTCAAGGTGTGGAGCTATGTCGGCCTGTTCCTGTCGCTCAGCGCCCTGCTGTATGCGGCCTTCCTCATCATCCGTGTGTTCGTACAGGGCATCGATGTGCCGGGTTATGCCTCGATGATGGTGGTGATCCTGTTCCTTGGCGGCATGCAGCTCATCACCCTGGGTATCCTCGGCGAATACCTGGCGCGGGTGTTCACCGAGGTCAAGCAGCGTCCGCTGTACCTGATCCGCGAGACACGCGGGCTGGAACAGGACATCCGGCCCCATCGTCCCGATCCGGAGGAATGAACGACCGCCTGTTCGTGTACGGCACCCTGCTGCCGGGCAGCCCCCATCCCCTCGCCCGCAGGCTGGCCGCAGAGAGCGACGACCTGGGTCCGGCGCAGGTGCCCGGGCTGCTCTACGACCTGGGTGGCTATCCGGGGCTACGCCATCAGCCGGGTACCCCGGCACGGGTGCAGGGCAGGCTGCTGCGCCTGCACGACCCGGGCCGCAGCCTGCCCTGGCTGGATGCCTACGAGGGCTGCAGCCCCCGTGATCCCCGTCCGCACGAATATCGCCGTGTTGAGCTACCCGTTCAGACCGCGCAGGGCGACCGGGTAACGGCCTGGGCATGGCTGTGGCAGGGCCTGCCCCGGGGCCGGCTCATTGCCGGCGGGGACTGGCTGGCTTCGGTGTCTCGGGGCGAATCCTGAGCAGCTGGAACTTGCCGTGGCGGGCCACCTGTTCCACCCGCGGACGCAGGAAGGGCGGCAGCAGGTTCAGGTTGTCGTGTTCGATGACCACCCACACCGGATGCCCGCCTGCCAGCAGTTGCCGCCACTGTGCCGTGTCGGCGCCATGCATGCGCAGCGTGCGGCCGCGGCCGTAGAACTCGGCGCTGCCCTCGCGGCGGATGGCATAGGCCAGTACGGCATCGGCCGGGGCCTCGCGGAAGAACACCTCCAGCACCGGAATCTGGGTCGCCTCGTCGCGCATGCGCTCGGCCAGCAGGGGGGCGCCCAGGCCGATCAGCAGCGGGGCGGCCAGGACCATGGGCAGGAGGAAGGCGGGGCGTCGCAGCCAGGCCGCATCGGCCCGATCCAGTCCACGCCCCAGCAGCAGGGCCATGGCCGGCAGGCCGGGATAGACATAGGTGGGCAGCACGCTGCCGGCCAGGGTGAAGAACAGCATCGGCGCCAGCATCCAGCACAGCAGCAGCGCGGCCAGGTCATCGCCGCCGAGCAGGGCCTGACGCAGGCGACGCCGCAGGAGGAAGGCAATCAACAGCAGCGACCACGGCAGGGCCGCCAGCAGCCAGAACAGCCAGATGGTTCCCTTGGGCCGGCTATGGGTCCAGCCATACAGGTCGCCGGACCAGTTCGGGTCGACGAAGCGCATGAAGTGTTCGCCGATCAGAAAATAGTGCAGGAAGCCCGGCGAGCGCAGCTCGGCCCAGATGTACCACGGTACGCTGACGGCAAGCATGAGGGCGATGCCGCCCAACCAGGGCAGGCTGGTGAAGAATGCCCGCCAGCGGCCGCACCACAGCAGCCAGAGGAATACCCCGAGCCCGGCCAGGACCAGGGCGATCGGGCCCTTGGCCAGCAGCCCGAGGCCGGCGCCGAGGAAGGCCAGGTAGCCCCATGTCCGGCGCCGTTCGTGCAGGGCCAGCACCACACCGGCCAGCATCAGGGTACTGGCCAGACCCAGGGCCGGATCGGTCATCACGCCACCGGCCAGGACCACGAACAGGCCGGTGCTGGCAAGCACGGCCATGGCCAGTATGGCGCTGCGCGGCCCCCACAGGCGCAGGGCGACCAGCCCGGTGAGGAGCAGGGTCAGTACTGCGGCCAGCCAGTGCATCACGCGCGCGCCGAAGGCGTTGATGCCGAACAGCTCCATGCCGCTGGCCGTCAGCCAGGCCGAAAGCGGGGGCTTGGCCCAGAACGGGCGCCCCGGGTCGAGCCGAGGCATCACCCAGTCGCCGCCGGTGACCATCTCGCGGCCGATTTCTGCATAGCGCGACTCGGTGGTGTCGGTCAGAGGGTACAGGCCCAGCCCGGCCAGCCGCAGCAGCAGCAGGGCCGCGATCAGGTACAGCAGCCAGCGCAGGCCGGTGGTACTCGGGTTCATGCAATCCTCCTCGGGGGCGGGTGTGCGGCATTATACTGGTGCCGATGACGGAGGTTTCCTTCAATGGCCATCTCGGCCGCCTGTTCCGCTATGGCATGGTCGGTGCCTCCGGCACTGCCCTGCACTATGCCGTACTCATCATGCTGGTGCAGTTGTTCGGCATCGACCCGGTCTGGGCCACCACCGCGGGGGCGTTGTGCGGGGCCCTGCTGAACTACCACCTCAACTACCACTGGACCTTTGCCAGCCGCAGGCCCCACCGCGAGGCCCTGAGTCGGTTCATGCTGGTGGCGGGCAGCGGATTGCTGCTGAATACCGGACTGATGGCACTGCTGGTGGATGGTCTGGGCTGGTACTACCTCGTTGCCCAGGTGCTGACGACGGCCCTGGTGTTCTTCTGGACCTATCTGGCCAACGCCTTCTGGTCCTTCCGCCACTGAAACAGCTGTCTTCCTGCCCACCACAGGGCAAAGGGCAGCAGCCAGGGATCGACCAGATAGTCCCAGAGGTTGGGGGACTCGAGCGCCCCGACCATCCACAGGCCCGTGGCCAACAGCAGCGCAAGACCTGCCAGCCACAGTCCGCTCATCCATGCCACTGCGGCCAGCGCCAGCACAGCCAGCGCCATGTCGCGAAAATATCCGGGCAGATAGACATCCAGCGGGAAATGTCCCAGCGTGAGTACATAGAGGAACAGAGCGGCCGCGGCTGCCGGCAGAACGAGGCCCGCGCGCTGCAGGGCCGGCACGCGCGGCAGACGCTCCACCGACCAGGCGGCATACAGCAGCATCAGCAGCACCGAGGGCACTGAGAGGAAGTCGGAAATCCCGAGCAGGCGCCCGGCCATGTCCACGCCCTGCCAGGGAATCAGCGACAGCAGCAGGGCAAGGAAATAGACGAACTCGCGCCCCCGGGCCGGCAGGTCCAGCCGCTTCGCAACGGGCATCAGCAGGCCGCCGAGGATGAGGGCGAACGACAGGTGGGCCCAGATCCAGGCGGTGGCGCTCATGAGCCGGCCTCCTGCATCCGTGCCTGCAGCCAGGCTTCGTTGAAGCGGACCACGCGCATGCGTCTGCGCTGCCAGGTATAGACCAGCCAGTAGCCGTCCGCCTCGTCGTGCAGCAGCCAGGGATAGGAGAACTCGGCATTGGTTTCGGCATCCTGTTCCAGCAGGGCCACTTTTTGCCAGTGCCGGCCCTCGTCGTGTGATACCGCCAGTGCCAGCTCGTTGCGACCGCCCTCGCGCGGGTTGTAGGCCATCAGCAGGCTGCCGTCGGGCCGGCGCAGCACGGCGACGGCGGCATTGGGATTGGGGGCATCGGTCGGGCGCGGGCGGGTCCAGTGCAGCCCGCCATCGTTGCTCTCGCTGCGGAAGACCCGCGCGGTCTCGCCGGCACGGCGCAGGAAGGCGAGGATCCGCTCCGATGACAGGGGCACCAGCCAGGGCTGGAGCAGTTCGTCCCCGGGGTGCATGCGAAAGCGTGCCCGCAGCCGCAGGTCCTCATCCAGCCACAGCGTCTCGCCATGCTTGTGGATCAGTTCGTGATAGGCCGGCAGCAGCCAGCCGCCATCCTCCAGCGGCAGGGGCGGGGCCTTGACCAGGGTGCTCACGTTGAGAAAGGGCGAGCTGATCAGGCGATGCTGGTGCGTCCAGTTGCGTCCGCCGTTGGGCGAGGTGAGGACGGTGACGGAGCTGCCGGCCCAGCCGCCGACAGAGACCGTGACCACGAACATGATCAGCCGCCCCTCGGAGTCGACTGCCAGTACCGGGTTGCCCAGCTTGCGGATGCCGCGGCCCAGGGCCCGGGCCAGCTGCGGCCTGCGCAGCGACACCCAGGGACGGCCCCAGCGGTCCTTGGCATGGTCGTAGCGGGCCATCCAGATGGCGACATCGGCGGCGCCTTCGCGGCTGCCGCCGAACCAGGACGCGACCAGATCGCCGTTCGGCAGCCGTGCCAGCGAGCCGGCGTGAACCGAAGGCGGCATGCCGGGCTCGTTGAGCCAGTATTGCCGGAACAGGGGGGTGGCCGCGGATTGCGCCGGAGTCGATTGCCAGGAAGCGTGTGAGACAGCGAGCGCCCGGGGTGGCTCCGCTGCCTTCAGCCAGGTCCAGGCAGCAACACCCAGCCAGGCCAGGCCGAATGCAAGGCTTGCGATCAGGCGTGGCGACATGGGCGGATGCGGCTTTCCCGGAACATGGCGGGCAACTTAGCGCAGCGCACCCGCGGGCGTAAAGGGCGATGCCGTCTCAGGCCGCGTCGTTCTTGCGCGAGGCCCGCTTGCGCTCGTGTTCCTTGAGCAGCTTCTTGCGCAGGCGGATGTGGCTCGGGGTCACCTCCACCAGCTCGTCGTCGTCGATGAACTCCAGCGCCTGTTCCAGGGTGAGGCGGATCGGCGGGGTGAGGAGAATGTTCTCGTCGGAGCCCGCGGCGCGGATGTTGGTGAGCTGCTTGGCCTTCATCGGGTTGACCACAAGGTCGTTGTCGCGCGAGTGGATGCCGATGATCATGCCCTCGTACACCTCCTCGCCGGGGCCGATGAACAGGCGTCCGCGTTCCTGCAGGTTGAACAGGGCGTAGGCCAGCGCCTTGCCCTGGGCATTGGCGATCAGCACGCCGTTGTTGCGCTCGCCGATGCGGCCGGGACGGTAGGGCCCGAAGTGATCGAACACGTGATGCATCAGGCCGGTGCCCGAGGTGGCGGTGAGGAATTCGGTCTGGAAGCCGATCAGCCCGCGCGAGGGAATGATGTATTCCAGCCGCACGCGGCCCTTGCCGTCGGGCTGCATGTCGCGCAGTTCGCCGCGGCGCTCGCCCAGCTTCTCCATCACTGCGCCCTGGTGTGCCTCCTCGACATCCACCACCAGCTGCTCGTAGGGCTCCTGTTTCTCGCCGTTTTCCTCGCGCAGCAGTACCTCTGGGCGTGACACGCCCAGCTCGTAGCCCTCGCGGCGCATGTTCTCGATGAGGATGCCCAGATGCAGCTCGCCGCGACCGGACACGCGGAACTTGTCGGGATCGTCGGTATCTTCCACCCGCAGGGCCACGTTGTGCTTGAGCTCCTCCATCAGCCGGTCGCGGATGTTGCGGCTGGTGATGTATTTGCCGTCGCGGCCGGCAAAGGGCGAGGTGTTGACCTGGAAGGTCATGCTGACGGTGGGCTCGTCCACCGTCAGCGGCGGCAGGGCCTCGACCTGTTCCGGATCGCAGAGGGTGTCGGAGATGTACAGCTCCTCCATGCCGGTAAAGGCGATGATGTCACCGGCCTGTGCCTCGGGCACCTCGACCCGCTCCAGGCCATGGAAACCGAGCAGCTGCAGCATGCGTCCCTGGCGGATGTTGCCGTCGCGGTCGATCACCTTGACCGGGCTGTTGGCACGGATGCGGCCACGCTTGATGCGGCCGATGCCGATCAGGCCGACATAGCTGTTGTAGTCGAGCGAACTGACCTGCATCTGAAACGGCCCCTCGGGATCGGCATCCGGCGCCGAGACCTCGGAGACGATGGTCTCGAACAGCGGGGTCATGTCGCCCTCGCGCACCTCGGGGTCGAGGCTTGCGTAGCCGTTCAGCGCCGAGGCATAGACCACGGGGAAGTCGAGCTGCTCATCGGTGGCGCCGAGCCGGTCGAACAGGTCGAAGGTCTGGTCCAGCACCCAGTCGGGGCGCGCCCCGGGCCGGTCGATCTTGTTGATCACCACGATGGGCCGGAAGCCCATGGCAAAGGCCTTCTGGGTGACGAACCGGGTCTGCGGCATGGGGCCCTCGACGGCGTCCACCAGCAGCAGGACCGAATCCACCATCGACAGTACGCGCTCCACCTCGCCGCCGAAGTCGGCGTGCCCGGGGGTGTCGACGATGTTGATGCGGTAGTCGCGCCAGGTGATGGCGGTATTCTTGGACAGGATGGTGATGCCGCGCTCGCGCTCGAGATCATTGGAGTCCATCACCCGGTCGTCAATGCGGGCGCGTTCGCCCAGGGTGCCGGACTGCTGCAGCAACTGGTCGACGAGGGTGGTCTTGCCATGATCGACGTGGGCGATGATGGCGATATTGCGAAGATTCTCGAGCATGGGGATATCCGTGGAAAGAGGGGAATGCGCGGGGTGCGGCCACCCCGCGGGTCGGGCAGAGACTTACTCGGTGATGCAGGGCTGCTTGAGCTGCAGCATGGCGTCCTCGGGCTGTACCACGGGCTTGCCGGCCTTGGTCCAGGCCATCATGCCACCGTTGAGATTGACCACATTGGAAAAGCCCATCTGCTGCAGGACATCGGCCGCCATGGCAGCGCGTGCCCCGGAGCGGCATACCACCAGCCAGGGGGCATCGCGGTGGTCGCGCAGTTCGGGGTTGGCACCCTCGTACTGGCGATCCGCAGCCGCCTCGAGGATGCCGCGCGGCACATGCAGTGCGCCCTCGATGGCGCCCGAGAGGTATTCCACCGGCTCGCGCACGTCGAGCACGCGGTAGCCCTGCCGAATCAGCTGCTCGGCCTCGTCTGCGTCCACTTCGCGGATATGCGATTTCGCTTCCTTGACGAAATCCATCAGTGTCTTTTCGGTCATGCTGCGAAACCTCTTGCGTGTTGGCTCAAAGCAGGAAGGCCGGCATGTGCCGGCCTTCAGCGGACTGCATTCGGTGCCTCGTCAGGCCTCAGGAGGCCATGCCCCTGATATGGGCGTTCAGGCGGCTCTTGATGCGTGCGGCCTTGTTGCGGTGGATGAGGCCCTTGTTCACGGCGCCATCCACGATGGGCTGGGCAGCGCGGAAGGCAGCCACGGCGGCATCGCGATCGCCGGCGTCAATGGCCTTCTGCACCTTCTTCACGAAGGTACGCATGCGGGAACGCAGGGCCATGTTGTGGGCACGGCGCTTGACGGCCTGACGGGCTCGCTTCCTGGCTTGGTTCGAATTGGCCAAGGTAGACTCCTGAAAATCCGGTTTGCCTGAAAAAGGGCGCGTAATATGCACCAGCACCCGCTCCGTGTCAAGCTTTGTGCATCATTATCGGATGCGTATCGAATGGAGGGGCCGGCGGCTTGTCTCGCGCCCGGCCTGCCAGCAGAATGGAGCGCATGCCATTTTCGCAGAGGCGGTGAATGATGTGTCGGTTGTGCTGGATCGTGCTGGGGCTGGTGCTGGTTCTCGCCGGACTTGGGACCTGGAAGTTTGTCGTGCAGGGCGACACGGAGGCGGCCTCCGACGGGCGTACTGCCATCCTGCTGCCGCCCGCCGAGCGCGATCTGGTGCTGTCGGAAATGCGCGCCTTCCTCGAGGCGGTGCAGCAGATCAGTGCCGCCCTGCCCGAGGGCGACATGAAGAAGGCCGCCGCGGCTGCGCGCCGGCTCGGTGCGGCTGCGCAGCAGGGCGTGCCGCCTTCGCTGGTTGCCCGCCTGCCACTGGCCTTCAAGCGGCTCGGTTTCGATACCCACCGCCGCTTCGACCAGCTGGCCATGAACGCGGAGCAGTTTGGCGACCCCACCCAGACCGGACGCGAGCTGGCCACGCTGATGGACAACTGCATTGCCTGTCATGCGGCGTACCGGATCGACCCGGTCACGCGGCCCTGAAATGCTTGCAGAGGGGCGCCGGCCTCCGTATAATCCCCGTCCTTTTCTGGCCCAGACCGTATTTTTGAGGACGCTTCGATGAAGCCTGGAATTCACCCCGACTATCACCCGGTGAAGGTGGTCTGCAGCTGTGGCAACAGCTTCGAGACCCAGTCCACCTACGAGAAGGAAGAGCTGCACATCGATGTCTGCTCGCAGTGCCACCCCTTCTACACCGGCAAGCAGAAGATTCTGGACACCGCTGGCCAGGTGGACAAGTTCCGCCGCCGCTACGGCATGAAATAAGCGCTGAGCTTCATGCCGCAAGGCCTGAACATGTGGAGGGCGCTCCTTGCGGGCGCCCTTCTTGCGTTGGGGCTGGCCGCGCAGGCCGACTGCAGCGATGGCCGGCTGCCCCACGAGACCGATGCCCGGCTGAAGGTGACCCGGGTGTTCGATGGCGATACCGTGCAGCTCGAGGACGGCCGCAGGCTGCGCCTGATCGGCATCAATACGCCCGAGCTGGGCCATGGCCGCGGACCGGACGAACCCGTGGCCCGGGCTGCCCGCGACGAGGTCGAGCGCCTGCTGGGCAAAGGGGACGCGCCCCTGCTGCTGGAGTACGGCGAGGACACCTACGATCACTACGGCCGGCTGCTGGCGCATGCCTTCCTGCCGGACGGACGCAGCCTGCAGGTGCTGCTGTTGCGCAAGGGGTTGGCGGCAGCGGTCACGGTACCGCCCAATCTGCGCCATGCCGAGTGCTACTTCGCCAGCGAAGCGGCCGCGCGCAAGGCAAAACGGGGCGTCTGGAAGGTCGCGGCGCTGGGTCCGGTCAAGGCCCGCAGGCTGCCGCTCGATGCCCGCGGATTTCGCATCCTGCGTGGCACCGTCACCGGGGTGAGCCGGCAGCGTCGGGCCACGCGGCTTTCGCTCGACGGCCGGGTCGACCTGCTGATCTATCACGACGAGCGGCGCAATTTCACGCAGGCGCCGGAGGCGCTGAAGGGCCGGCGGGTCGAGGTGCGCGGCTGGCTGTCCGGTGGCAAGGGGCGCCGCCCCCGCATGCGCCTGCGCCATGGCAACAACCTGAGGGTGCTGGACTGACCGGCATTCGCAAGAAGCGGAAGACGACATGACCGATGAGCTCAAGCAAGCCGCCCTGCGCTATCACGAGGAAGGGCGCCCGGGAAAGATCGCCATCGAGGTGACCAAGCCCACCGAGACCCAGCTCGACCTGTCGCTGGCCTACACCCCCGGCGTGGCCGAGCCGGTACGGCGCATTGCGGAAAACCCCGACGATGCCTACCGCTATACCGCCAAGGGCAATCTGGTGGCGGTCATCACCGATGGTACCGCGGTGCTGGGCCTGGGCAATGTGGGCGCGCTGGCCGGCAAGCCGGTAATGGAGGGCAAGGGCGTGCTGTTCAAGCGCTTTGCCGACATCGACGTGTTCGACATCGAAGTGGAGGCGAGTGATCCGGACGATTTCATCGAGACCGTGGCACGCATCGCCGGGGGATTTGGCGGCATCAACCTGGAAGACATTGCCGCGCCCCGCTGCTTCGAGATCGAGCGCCGCCTGCAGGAACGGCTCAATATCCCCGTCTTTCACGACGATCAGCACGGCACGGCCATCATCATCGCGGCCGGCCTGCTGAATGCCCTCGAACTGCAGGACAAGCGCATCGAGGATGTTCGGGTGGTCTGCCTCGGTGCAGGTGCTGCCGGCATTGCCTCGATGCGCCTGCTGCTGGCACTGGGCGCCCGGCAGGAAAACCTGTTCATGATCGACCGCAAGGGGGTCATCCATACGGGGCGCGACGACCTCAACGAATACAAGCGCGAATTCGCCGTCGAGACCGACAAGCGCACCCTGATGGATGCCTGTACCGATGCCGACGTGTTCATTGGCGTTTCGGGGCCGGACCTGCTGACGCCGGAAATGCTGGCCGCCATGGCGCCGCGACCGATCGTCTTTGCCCTCTCCAACCCGGACCCGGAGATCCGGCCGGAGCTGGCGCGGGAGGTGCGCGACGACCTGATCATGGCCACCGGCCGCAGCGACTACCCCAACCAGGTGAACAACGTGCTGGGGTTCCCCTATATCTTCCGCGGGGCGCTGGACGTGCGCGCCAGCAAGATCAACCAGGAGATGCACATCGCCGCGGTCCACGCGCTTTCCGGGCTTACCCATCAGCCGGTGCCGGAGTCGGTGCTGCGCGCCTACGGGATTGATCGGCTGGAGTTCGGGCCGGACTACATCATTCCCAAGCCGCTGGATCCGCGCCTGATCGACATCGTGCCACAGGCGGTGGCCCAGGCCGCGGTGGATACCGGCGTGGCGCGGGTGCAGCCGGCCAGGGACTGAACGGGGGAGAGCGGCCGCCCGCGGGCGGTCGCTTCAGACCAGCACCAGGTTGTCGCGGTGGATGAGTTCCGGCTCTTCCTCGTAGCCGAGGATGGCCGCGATGCGGTCCGAGTGCTGGCCCCTGATGCGCGCCACCTCGTCGCTCGAATAGTTCACCAGCCCGCGGGCCACCGGGCTGCCGTCCGGGCCGACACAGGTCACCATGTCACCGCGGCGGAAATCACCCTCCACGCCCGTTACGCCCACCGGCAGCAGGCTGCTGCCCGAATCCCGCAACACCGCCACCGCACCGGCGTCGAGGTGCAGGGTGCCGGCCGAGCGCAGCTGGCTGCCCAGCCACTGCTTGCGCGCCGCCAGCCGCTCGCTGTCGGGCAGCAGGCGGGTGCCGATGTCCTCGCCGGCGGCCAGCCGCAGCAGCACTTCCGGCTCCCGTCCGGAGACGATATGGGTGCGGGTGCCCGAGCGCGCCGCCTTGCGCGCGGCAGCGATCTTTGTGTGCATGCCCCCGCGGCCGAGCTCCGAGTGGGAAGGTCCGGCCCAGGTGTCCAGCCGCGGATCGCTGGCCTTGGCCATGGGCACCAGGCGGGCCTCGGTATCCGAGCGCGGGTTGCCGGTGTAGAGTCCGTCGATATCGGTGAGGATGACCAGCGCGTCCGCCTCGATCAGGTTCGCCACCAGTGCGCCCAGGGTATCGTTGTCTCCGAAGCGGATTTCGTCGGTGGCCACGGTGTCGTTCTCATTGACCACCGGCACTACGCCCAGATCAATCAGGGTGCGCAGGGTGCTGCGGGCATTGAGGTAGCGGTGGCGGTCGGCCAGGTCGTCGTGGGTGAGCAGGACCTGGGCGGCATGTCGTCCATGGGCGGAAAAGCCCTTTTCCCAGCTCTGCACCAGCCCCATCTGACCCACGGCCGCTGCCGCCTGCAGTTGATTGAGTGCACGCGGGCGCCGTGTCCAGCCAAGCCGTGCCATGCCCTCGGCCACGGCCCCGGAGCAGACCAGTACCACCGAGATGCCCCGCTCCTCGAGCCCGGCCACCTGCTCGGCCCAGCCGGCAATGGCTTCGTGGTCGAGCCCCTTGCCGTCGTTGGTGACCAGCGAGCTGCCGATCTTCACCACCCAGCGCTCAGGCTGCACTGCCATTCCCGTCCTCCCCGGCGGCCTGTTGCTCGAGATGATTCATGATGTCGTAGAGCAGCGGCTCGAGGCCGATGCGTTGGGCCGCCGAGATCGCGTACCACGGCCCCTGCCAGCCCAGTTCCTCGACCAGGGCGCGACAGCGGGACTCGCGCTCCTCCTCGGGCAGCAGATCGATCTTGTTGCACACCAGCCAGCGCGGGCGTGCTGCCAGCTCGGGGCTGTATTCGGCCAGTTCGCGCTCGATGGTGCGCACCGCCTCGGCCGGGTCGCTGCCGTCGGCCGGCGCGATGTCCACCAGGTGCAGCAGCAGGCGGGTGCGTGACAGGTGCTTGAGGAACTGGATGCCGAGCCCTGCGCCCTCTGCGGCCCCCTCGATGACACCGGGGATGTCGGCCACCACGAAGCTTCGGGTGTGGTCCACCCGCACCACGCCCAGATTGGGGTGCAGGGTGGTGAAAGGGTAGTCGGCCACCTTGGGGCGGGCCGAGGAGACCGCCGAGATGAAGGTCGACTTGCCGGCATTGGGCAGTCCCAGCAGCCCCACATCGGCCAGTACCTTGAGTTCAAGGCGCAGCGTGCGGGCCTCCCCGGGCGAGCCCTGCGTGCACTGGCGCGGGGCCCGGTTCACCGAGCTCTTGAAGCGGGTGTTGCCCAGGCCATGGAAACCGCCCTGAGCCACCTTGAGCCGCTGGCCCGGTGCGGTCAGGTCGCCGATCAGCTCGCCGGTCTCCTCGTCGTAGACCTCGGTGCCCACCGGCACCGGGATTACCCGGTCCTCCCCGCTGCGGCCGGTCTGGTTGCGGCCGCGGCCGTTCTCGCCGCGCTCGGCCTCGAAAAAGCGGCGGGTGCGGAAGTCGACCAGGGTGTTGAGGCTGGGGTCGGCCTCCAGGTAGACGGAGCCGCCATCGCCGCCGTCACCGCCGTCCGGGCCGCCCTTGGGGATGTACTTCTCGCGCCGAAAGCTGACGATGCCGTTGCCGCCATCGCCTGCCTTGACCTTGATGATTGCCTCGTCGACGAATTTCATGGGGAGTCACTATGTCACGAGCCCGTAAACAGGAAAAGCCCCGACCAGCGGGGCTCTTCCGGCATCGGGGCTTGTACGGCCGCCTTATTCGGCGGGCACGACGCTGATCTGCTTGCGCTTCTTCGGACCCTTGGTCTCGAACACCACCTTGCCGTCGGTCAGCGCGAACAGGGTGTGGTCCTTGCCGATGCCGACATTGGTACCGGCATGGAAGCGGGTGCCGCGCTGGCGAACCAGGATGTTGCCTGCGCGCACGATCTCGCCACCGAAGCGCTTCACGCCCAGGCGCTTGGAAATGGAGTCGCGGCCGTTGCGCGAGCTGCCTGCTGCCTTCTTGTGTGCCATGTCTGCTTGCCTCCAGCTCGTCCGATCAGGCGCTGATGCCCGTGATCTGGACCTCGGTGTAATCCTGACGATGCCCCATCTGCTTGCGATGGTGCTTGCGGCGACGGAACTTGATGATCTCGATCTTCTTGCCGCGGCCATGCGCCTTGACGGTCGCGCTGACCCTGGCGCCCTCGACGACGGGCGTGCCGATCTTCACATCGTCACCCTCGCCGACCATCAGGACCTTGTCGAATTCGATGGTGCTGCCTTCGTCGGCATCGAGCTTCTCGATGCGCAGGGTCTCCCCCTCGGCAACACGATACTGCTTACCACCCGTGGCGATTACCGCGTACATTGTTCCTGCTCCAGCAACTGGGGTCATTCAGAAAAGAGGCGGGATTCTACCGGCGGCAGGCTGTGGCGTCAACCATTGTGGCGCGCTTGTTGACGCTGCCGGCCACCCTGCCTACCATCCGGCTTTCGCCCACGCCGCCGATGCCCATGGCCGATCATCCACTTCAATCCGTGCTCGACCTGATTGCCGACGACATGGAGGCGGTCAATCGTCTGATTCTGGAACGGCTCCATTCCGAGGTGGTGCTGGTCAACCAGCTCGGCCACTACATCGTCAACAGCGGGGGCAAGCGCCTGCGGCCGGTGCTGGTGCTGCTGGCCAGCGGGGCCTGCGGCTATCGGGGGGCACATCGGCACCTGCTGGCTGCGATCATCGAGTTCATCCATACCGCCACCCTGCTGCACGATGACGTGGTCGATGCCTCGGAGCTGCGCCGCGGCCGCCAGACCGCCAATGCCGTATTCGGCAACGAGGCCAGCGTGCTGGTGGGGGACTTCCTCTACTCGCGCGCCTTCCAGATGATGGTGGAGGCCGGTTCCATGCGTGTCATGGAGATCCTGGCTGACACCACCAATGTGATCGCCGAGGGCGAAGTGCTGCAGCTGCTCAACCAGCACGATCCCGACACCACGGTGGCACGCTACATGGAGGTGATTCATTCCAAGACGGCCAAGCTGTTCGAGGCCGCCGGCCGGCTGGGCCCGGTGCTGGCCGGCAGCCCGGCCGGGGTGGAGGAGGCGCTTGCCGCCTATGGCATGCACCTGGGCACTGCCTTCCAGCTGGTGGACGATGTGCTGGACTACAGCGCCAGCAGCGAGGAGATGGGCAAGAACCTGGGCGATGACCTGGCCGAGGGCAAGCCGACGCTGCCGCTCATTCATGCCATGGAGGCGGGCAGCGCGGAGCAGCGGGCGGTGGTGCGCCGCGCCATCGAGGAGGGTGGCGTGGAGCTGCTCGACGAGGTGCTGGCTGCCATCGAGGCCACCGGAGCACTGGAGTTCACTCGCGAAAAGGCGCGGCAGGAGGCGGATCTGGCCGTGGAAAGACTTGCGATTCTGCCCGAATCGCCGTATAAAGACGCCCTCGCGCGGCTGGCCGAGTTCTCGGTGGCCCGCAGTTACTGATCAAGTCGGTGTGTAGCGCAGTCTGGTAGCGCACTTCCTTCGGGAGGAAGGGGTCGGGGGTTCGAATCCCTCCACACCGACCATTTACACTCCCATGTCCCTGCTCTATCGCGCTGGACAGCTCTGATTTTCCCCTTCTGTAGCCATTCCTGCTTCCGTGCGCCGAGGGCTACAGTGAAGCAAAAAGGGGGTGTTCTCATTTGTCTCCATGTCTGCCTTCTTCTCTCAAAAGGCCGGAGCGCCTCCCGCCGAGGATCCGCCCCGGCTGGCGCCAAAGGCGCCGTGGATCTCACCGCCGGGGGTGGAGATGCCATAGACCAGCCCGGTGGAATCAACCGTGTTTCCCCCCAGGACGAATTGCCCGTTACCACTGCAACCCTGGGGGCAAGTGTTGCCGGTAGAGTTTGCGAAGAAGCTTTGGGTCGGATTGGTTGCGCCTTGTAACGAGGCGAAGGCATCCACACTGACAGTGTCGTTGGTGAAGACCAGATCGAATTGGCTGAGGATCTGTCTGTTGCCAAAATCGATGGCGATGATATCGTTTGGCCCCGCGCCCTGCACCAGGCCATTGCTGGCCAGTGTTGGCAGGATGGCCCGAAAGCCGCCCAAGGCCTGAACACCATTCCCGGTGGGGGTGGTGGCGCCGGACAGGCCGTAGAAGGCGGTGCCGGTGGTGGGCAGTGGCCCGGTGGGCATGAGTGCAACCACGTAGTGCACTTCCCGGAAAGTGCTGCCGGCGATGGTTGATGTGCCGCTGGTCCAGCGCCCCCAGCCGAGGTTGGAGTTGACGCTGCCGACATCGGCCAGCTGGGCCGTTCCGATATCAGCACCGGTATTGGTGCCGCTTCCGCTATAGTTCAGCAGTCCGCTGTTGGTGTCGAACCGGGCGGTGATTCCGCCCTGGCTGGTCAGGAGGGTGGCTCCCTGTCCGGTGGGTTCGGCCACATGGGCTATGGCATAACCCGGTCCCGACTGCAGCCGCGAGCCGGTGACGATGACCGGGTTGCCATTCTCGTCGCGCTCGTCCGAGATCTGGTATTCGGGGGTGTAGACCTGCACCGGCTGCGGTGGCAGGTAGGGGCGCTGCGGTGCGGGGCGGGGGGCGTCGTCCCGGCGGCTCCGGGCCGATTGCCAGGAGCGCAGCCTGAGCTCACCGTGCGGGTTTTTCAGCACGATCTCGCCTTCGCCCACCGAGGCATGGGTATTGCCGTTGGCATCCACCAGCACCGTGTAGCCGGTACCGCGGATGCCGATGGTGACGGTGGGGGTGCGTACGCGGTAGCTGTTGTGGTCGCGGTGCCCGATGAGGCCGGTGATGGCGCGCAGGCCGCCCTTGAGCAGGCTGAAGAAGCTGCGCTCGTTGCCGTCGGCCTCGCCCGAGAAGCGGTATTCGTCGATGCGGAACACGGTCTCGGGCTGCAGCGACATGTAGCCGCCGTCACGGAAGCGTATCTGGGCCCGGCCGTTGCCGGTACGTATGGTGTCGCCGGATTCGAGCACGAAGCCACGCCGGGCCTGGAGGGTCTGGTCGTTTCTCTCGATGTCGACCTTGCCCACGGCAAAGGTGATACGGCCGGCGCTGGCCAGGGCCAGTCCGGGCAACAGCAGGACGAGCAGCAGCAGTCCCTGCAGGGGCAGGCGTTCAGCGGAAATCACGGCGTACCTCCAGACCGGCCATCCATCGGTCGTAGTCGTTGATGACGATGTTCGAGCGGTTGTCACTCCATTGCACATAGGGATTGACATGCCACCGATACCATCCCGTGTAGTCGATGGCGGCGCGGGCTTCAAGCAGGGTGTCCTCGCGCCGGGTCAGGAACAGGGGTTCGTCGGCGCGATAGCGGCGTCGCTCGACGCTGGC
>RFHG01000414.1 GCA_003696465.1 Gammaproteobacteria bacterium
CGGCAGGGATGCTGCGGCAGACAAACCCCTGCCCCTGCAGGTATTGCACATCGGGAAGTTGCGGCAGCACGAGACGGAGTATTGTCATGAACCCATGGCAGGCGAGACAGGCATGGGCGGATTATAACCGTGCCCGGGATGCTTCCGTCCCCGGAGATTTCATGGCATTGTAGTACTTCATTGATTTCTGAACTTGCTGGAGGGCGCTGCCGTGGAAGACTTCACCAGTGTATTTCTGAAGCTCCTGCTGGTGATTGCCGTCGCCATCACGCTCTATTTCGCCTTTGGCATCCACAATCGGCTGTTTGGTGTCACCAAGAGCAGTACCCGGAAACGGGCCCTGAAGTGGACGCCCGGCTTCGACTTCAAGATCGCGCGCGAGACGGAGCACTTTGCACTGATCTACAACCCGCTCTATTACGGCGGCTACAACCAGTCGGCCGTGGTGCTGGACATGTTCGAGGACCTGTATGCACAGGGCTTTCGCTTCATCGACTCGCCGAACGGCTACATGATGATTTGCGAGCGTATCGACCGCAGGGACAGCAAGCACGGCAAGGGAACCGGCAAGAAGGCCGCGAACGCCGCCTGACAGCGCAGCGCGCGGCCTGAACGCAACAGGGCCCGCGCATTGCACGGGCCCTGTTGGGCGGTCCTTTCTGGTCGGGACGGCAGGATTTGAACCTGCGACCCCCACAACCCCATTGTGGTGCGCTACCAGACTGCGCTACGCCCCGAAAGAGGCGCGAAGGTTACGCCAATCTAGGCGTCTTTTCAAGCCGAGGCGCCCTCCCCCTCTGCCCCTCGACCCGAACCGGGGCGGCGCAGCACCAGTTCCAGCGGCGCCCTGGTATCCAGATGCACATCACGCTGCGGGAAGGCAATCTCGATCCCGGCCTCGGCAAAGCGCTCGTTGATGGCCTGGTTCAGGTCGGTACGCGTGCTGAGACGATGATCGATATCGTTGAGATAGGCACGCAGGGTCAGCAGCAGGGCGTTGTCGCCAAACTCCTCGAAATTGACTGACGGGGCCGGGTCATCCAGCACCTTCGGATGGGCCTCGGCGACCTCGCGCATGATCTCCATCGCCCGCCCGGTATCACTGCCATAGGCTACACCAACGGGCAGAATCAGGCGATTGATGGGGTCGGACAGGGTCCAGTTGATGACCTCTCCGGTAATGAAATTCTTGTTCGGAATGACCAGCTCCTGCCGGTCCCAGTTGACGATGGTCGTGGCCCGGATACGGATGCGTGACACCACTCCCGTGGTCTCCCCCACCGTCACCAGGTCACCCACGCGGATCGGCTGTTCGAACAGGAGGATCAGGCCGCTGACGAAATTGGCCACGATTTCCTGCAGGCCGAATCCAAGCCCCACGCCGAGGGCCGCAACCAGCCACTGGATACTGGACCACTGCAGCCCAATGGCAGTAAAGGTCAGCACCAGACCCAGCATTACCACGAGATACTGCGTGACCGTAGTGATGGCATAGCGTGTGGCCTGGCTGAGCGGCAGGCGCTGCAGCAGGGTGAATTCCAAAAGTCCCGGGACGCTGCGCGCCACAAAGAGCACCAGCCCCCCCATGAACAGGCCGAAAAGCATGTCGCCCAGGGTAATCGGCACCTCTGTCGGTACGCCATCTACCACCCGGCTGGTGGTCAGTGGCAGCTTGATGCTGTCGAAAATGCCGAGGGCCGGAACCAGGTCACGCAGCAGATACCACAGCCCACCGAACAGGAGGACCCAGAATAGGAGTTCCACCAGCTTGCGCACCTGCAGGCTGAGCTCGCCATAATCGATCTGCTCCAGCTCGGTCTGGGGCAATTCCCCATCACCGGATGGCTCGTCGTGGTCTGACCGCTGATAGGCCTCCACCGCCTGCCGGAATCGCATGCGCCGATGGGCCACCCGCAGGCTGCGCAACAAAAGATCCCTCAACAGCAACAGGCCAAGCACCAGCCAGAGCACTGTGCCAATCCGGGCAAGGAAAAAGCTCGCGCTGTAATCGTAACCGGCCAGCGCGGCACCCATGAGACCGGCCGGAAGCAGCAGCAGAGGCCAAAACCATAATGGATGCAACTGGGCCCAGGACTTGCGTCGGGCATCCTCAAGAAAGGCCCGCATTACCGGGCGCTTGCGTCCCCAGATGCGCACCAGGGTAACGGACAGAAGCAGCAGCATGAGGACCAGGGCCAGACGCCCCAGCAGCATCACGCCACGCGGCTCCTCCCGAACGATGCCCTCAAGATGCACAAATCCGGTCGGGACACCTGCCGCTGCCGCCGAATGCAGGAATACCAGCGGCAACAGCAGAGGCGTAAGCCACAGTGCCTGTCGGTGAAGGGCATCACACAAAACCGGATGCCAGTCCAGATGGACGCGCGCAAGCCCGTCCTTGCTGCACAGAATGCGCAGGGTATTCAGGAACAGCAGCATGTGTCCCATGCCCTGCAGTCCGGACGCCACGCGCAAACTGAAGTCACCCACGGACGGATTCGAGCCCAGCAACACGCCCAGCCCCACCATCAAAAGAGGCAGCGGAAGAATAAGAATGAGCGAATCGAACAATGCCGTCAGCGTAAAGCGGAAGGAGTCGGAACGAGGATGTCTGACAGGCTCCGCGCAGGCAGACAGCCCGCGGCGGGCCTTCGGCTGCCGCCAGAACAGAATACCTGCCACGAGCAACAGCAGCAGTCCTTTCCCTCTCTCATGCCGTGCGGTGATGCGTATGCCGGACGCCAGTTGCAGCAGATGGTCCGGTGCCAGAAACCAGCCAATGCCATGGATCAGCTCTACCGGGCTGAATTCCAGAATGGAGGCAGAGCTCGGCAGCCACAACAAATGGGAAATGATGAATGCATGGTAGTCCTGCACTTCATCAAGCTCCTTGTGCAGCAGGGCCTGCAGGGAGGACAGCCGGGCCACATGGTCCGTGTAGGCCAGAAGAAGATCACTCAGTACCTTCTGTCTTTCTTCCAGCAGGCGCTGCTTCTCACGGGCAAGTTCGGGATGGGTTTCATCCTCATTTCCCCGAGTCGTTACTGCAGGGCTGCCATCGCCCAGTCTCGCCTCCAGAAGTGGCGCTCTGAGTGCTTCATCGAGCTCGAGCTGACGGATCGTGGCCTCGTCCAGTGCCTCCCGGTGCTCGGCCAGCTCGCTTTCTATATCCGATATATCCGGCAGCAGCACGCGACGCTTGCGCAGCATGGAAGAGAGTTCATCCCCTCTGGCCACCAGCTTGAGCGCCTGCTCCAGCCGGGCACGGTCATTCTTGAGGAATTCGAGCTGGCGACGCACCTGATCCTCGCGCGCCGAAAGCTCCCCGTTCCTCGCCACGATGCGCGCCTGCTCCGCACGAAGATCGTCGATTTCCTTCTGCAGGGGCTGCAATTCCGGAGGCAAGGCGCTTTCTTCTTTTCCTGTCTTCTGCTGTGACTTCTCCAGGGAGGCCACATTACGCTCGGTCAGGATCTTGTTGAGCACGGTCGCATTTGCCTGCAGGCGATCCTGCAGGGCGGAATAATGATCACGACGCGCCTGTGCCAACTCGGTCAAGGCGGAAAGATTGGCCTGACGCATTCTGAGAAAATCCCGGCGCGCCCCGAGCCAGGCCTGTTCGGCCTGTTGCAGCAGCAGCGTGGAGGCATCCTTTGCCCCCCCCTTATTGCCCAGCCTTCTCAGCTGCACGCTGATTCTCGCCAGTTCCTCGCCATCCTGCTTTGCCGCTGCCAACAAATCCGCAAGTTCCTTCTCTGCCTGAGTCAGTTCACTCCGGGTCTCGTCGAGGGCATCGTTTACCCGCTTCAGCTCACTTCCTATCCGCTTGGTGCTCCAGCCGGAAACGACGCGTTCGTCAAGGGCGGCCGGCGGGCGACTTTTCCTGATTTCCCCGAGCATGGACGGGGCTCGGGCTACCAGCTCGCGGAGCTGATCGATTCGTTGCTGCTCCTGCTGCAGGCGATCAAGATATTCGACGGCCTGATCGAGCCTGGCCAGCTGTTCCTTGCGCTTGTCGTCGCTGAGTTCTGTTGCCTGCTGGAGTCGCTCCCGTTCCTTGCCAATGGCCAGAGCCAGAGCGGAAGCCTCACCCCGGGAATCTGCGGCGACCGCCTGACCACAACATAACCAGACCAGCGTGCAAGCCAGAATGTACATGCCAATCCGAAGTGGAAGTCTGGCCAGGGCCTTTTTTGCCCGATCATGCATCAAGGGAAACTCCCGTGACAGGATGTTTGCTGTTGACAGAATACCGATGGTAACGCGAAGCCCGAGCGGACGCACGCAGGCGCAAGACCAGTTCCCACCTGCAATTGGAGCTGGTAACCTTGAGTCATCATCATAAGGAGCCCGTCATGCGCCTTGTCATCTCGATCCTGGCCGACGACCGTACCGGCATCGTCAGGGAGATCACCGACCACGTCCTGCAACGCAACTGCAACATCCTCGACAGCCAGATGGCCACGCTCGAGGGAATATTCGCGATGAACATGCTGGTCGAGGGTGAGCCCATGGAAATGGCCGCCCTGGAGCAGCACCTGTGGCAGGAGGCCGAAGAAGGCAGGCTCTCTGTGGCGTTGCGCAAGTCCACTCCTCCCGGCCAGGATAGCGAAGGCAAAATCCTGGATATTCATGTTTCTGCACTGGATCACCCGGGCATCGTCAACGGTATCGCCCGTTTCTTCAGTGACCAGGGCATCAACATCCTGCGTATGGAGACACGCGCCGGCACTGCTCCACATACCGCAAGCCCGACCTTCACGGTATCCATGCGCGTGTTGCTGCCCTCCGACATCGACCCCGTTGCCCTGCGCCGTGCTTTCGGGGAATATTGCGAGGAAGCCGCACTGGACTGTCAGATAACGCATCCATCAGGAGAAGCCGCATGAGCACGCCCGAGATCGGCAAGCCGGCCCCGGACTTCGAGGCACCGGCCACCCGCGACAAGACCATTCGCCTGTCGGATTTCCGTGGCGAACGCAATGTCGTGCTGTATTTCTACCCCAAGGACAACACCCCCGGTTGCAGCCAGGAGGCACAGGACTTCCGTGACCACTGGCGCAAGTTCACCAGCCGCAAGACGGTCATCCTGGGTGTCTCGCGCGACTCGCTCGCGTCGCACGAGAAGTTCCGCGAGAAGTTCCAGCTGCCCTTCGACCTCATTTCCGACCCGGACGAAGTGGTCTGCAACCTCTATGAGGTCATCAAGATAAAAAACATGTATGGCAAAAAGGTACGCGGCATCGAACGCAGTACCTTCCTCATCGACATGGAGGGCATCCTCCGCCAGGAATGGCGCAAGGTAAAGGTAAAGGGGCATGTGGAAGAAGTCCTGGAGGCCGTAAAGAATCTCTGAATACCTGCTACAGCCCTGCCATCTGCACACCGGCCCGCTATCGGGCATCGAGTGTCTTACGCCCGCCTTGCGCGGGCGTATTCATTTCCATTGCCACACGAAAAAGGAGCAACCGTGACCCAGCCAATCGGAAAACGCCTGTTCGTCCTGGATACCAATGTGCTGATGCATGACCCGACCTCGCTGTTCCGGTTCAAGGAACATGATCTGTACCTGCCCATGGTGGTACTGGAGGAGCTCGACCGGGCCAAGAAGGGCATGTCGGAGGTATCCCGCAATGTGCGGCAGGTCAGCCGGTTTCTCGACGAGCTGATGAGCGGTCTGGATGAGGAACACATCCGCCAGGGCATCCCGCTGGCCCCTCCGGAGATGATGGAAAACGACTTTGCACCTTCCGGCCGGCTCTACTTCCAGACCCAGACCCTCCCCGCCACCCTGCCCGAAGGCCTGCCGGGCAGCGTGCCCGATAACAACATCCTGGCAACCGCGCTGGCCCTGCAGGAAACCGAACGCGACCGCCGCGTCACGCTGGTGTCCAAGGACATCAATCTGCGCATCAAGGCTGCCGTGGTCGGGGTGCATGCCGAGGACTATTACAACGACCGCGTGCTGGACGATGTCAGCCTGCTGTACTCGGGCTATTGCGAACTGCCCGAGGATTTCTGGGAAACCCACAGCCGCGAGATGGAGTCGTGGCAGGAACAGGGCCGTACCTTCTACCGCATCCGTGGCCCGCTGGTGGAGCGCTGGCTGCCCAATCACTGCATTCATCTGGAGGCCGAGCAGCCGTTCTCCGCTATCGTGCGCGAGGTAGGCGACGGCGAGGCGGTCATTGAACAGGCCCTGGACTATACCAGCCACCGTAATACGGTCTGGGGCATCAATGCCCGCAACATGGAGCAGAACTTTGCCCTCAACCTGCTGATGGACCCGGAGATCGACTTCGTCAGTCTGGTCGGGGCGGCCGGTACCGGGAAGACCCTGCTGACCCTGGCTGCCGGCCTGGCCCAGACGCTGGAGGAAAACCGCTACAAGGAAATCATCATGACCCGTGTGACGGTCCCCGTGGGCGAGGACATCGGCTTCCTGCCCGGCACCGAGGAGGAAAAGATGACCCCGTGGATGGGCGCCCTGATGGACAATCTGGAGGTGCTCACCCACTCCGAGGTAGGGGGCGAATGGGGACGCGCCGCCACCAATGATCTCATCAGCAACCGGATCAAGATACGCTCGCTCAATTTCATGCGCGGGCGCACCTTCCTCAACCGCTACATCATCCTCGACGAGGCCCAGAACCTCACCCCCAAGCAGATGAAAACGCTGGTCACCCGTGCCGGCCCCGGCACCAAGGTGGTGTGCCTCGGCAACGTGGCCCAGATCGACACCCCCTACCTCACCGAGACTTCATCGGGCCTGACCTATGTGGTGGATCGCTTCAAGCCCTGGGCACACAGTGGCCACATCACCCTGCGCCGGGGAGAGCGCTCGCGGCTGGCCGACTTTGCTTCGGACCGTCTCTGAGAGGCGGCTCAGGCGGGGCCGGCGGCGACCGGGTCGGCCAGGCCCCCAGCACGGCCTTGACCAGGGTAGCGAGCGGAATGGCGAAAAACACCCCCCACAGGCCCCACAGGCCGCCGAACAACAGGACTGCGGTGATGATGGCCACCGGGTGCAGCTTGACCACCTCGGAAAACAGCAGGGGTACCAGCAGATTACCGTCGAGGAACTGGATCACGCCATAGACCAGCAGCGCATACCAGAACGGACTTTCCACGCCCCACTGCAGGTAGGCCACAATGGCGACCGGCAGGGTCACCACCGCGGCGCCGACATAGGGGATGATGACCGACAACCCGACCAGCACCGAGAGCAGCATGGCGTAATTCATGCCCAGCAGCAGAAAGGCAATCCAGGTCACGAACCAGAC
>RFHG01000415.1 GCA_003696465.1 Gammaproteobacteria bacterium
GCGGAACAGGCCGAAGTGGCGCAACTGTTCGAAGGTCTCCACCGCATAGCCGGCGTGGAACATCTTCAGCACTTCCTCGAACAGGCGGGCCGGGGCAATGCCCTCCAGGGTCTCGGCCTGGCGCAGAATCGCCTCCTGCACCGGCTGCTCGATGATGAAACCGAGCTTGGCGGCAAAGCGTACGGCCCGCAGCATGCGCACCGGATCCTCGCGAAAGCGCTGGTCGGGGTCACCGATGAGCCTGAGCCGGCCGGCCTTCAGGTCCTCCATGCCACCGGCGAAATCCAGCACCGAACCGTCTGCATGGTCGTAATAGAGGGCGTTGACGGTAAAGTCGCGACGCAGGGCATCGGTTTCTATGGTGCCATAGACATTGTCACTGATGATGCGGCCATCCTCATCCGTGTTCACCGCATCCGGGTCATTGGCACGAAAGGTGGCCACCTCGACGATCTCGCGGCCGAAGCGCACATGCACGATGCGAAAGCGCCGGCCGATGATGCGGGCATTGCGAAACAGCCTGCGGACCTGCTCCGGCGTGGCATCGGTGGTGACATCGAAATCCTTAGGCTCGCGCCCGAGCAGCAGGTCGCGCACCCCGCCCCCGACCAGACAGGCGCGGAACCCGCCCTGGTGCAGTCCTTCCAGCACCCGCTGGGCAGCCGGACTGATGCTGGCAGGCGAGACGGGATGCTTGCCTCGCGGAATCACTCGCGGCCGGGGCAGTCCCCCGGCCGTGGCCGCGGCGACCTGGGGACGGAAGAGATTGCGGATGCGCGAAAACATGCCCGCCATTCTATCACCTCGCCTCGCCGGGCGGCGGCTCGGGACATCGCAGCGGCGCCGGTTCCCCCGTCTGCAGCCAGCGCCGGTAGTCGGCCAGGATGAGGGCATGATCGAAGGCCAGCGGCAATCCGGGGTCGGCGGCATCGGCCAGCGCCAGCCGTCGCGCATCATCCGCCGCCCGCGGCGTGCCGAAGCCATCCGCCACATAGACCAGGCTTGCGACATGCCCACGCGGATCCCGTGACGGATTGGAGTAGCAGCCCAGCAGCGCCAGCAGGCGCACCTCGAGGGAGGTCTCCTCACGTGCTTCGCGCATGGCCGCCTGCTCGACACACTCGCCCCGATCGACGAATCCGCCCGGCAGGGCCCAGCCCGGCGGCGGATTGCGCCGCTCGATGAGTACGATGCGCTCCGGCCGGTCGGCCGGCCGAATGACGATATCCACCGCGAGCAGGGGCGTGACGGGCGCCGGCATCGGTCAGTCCTTGCCCAGGAAGTGGCGCAGGCGGCGCCTTTGGCGGCTGTCGGGCCGGTGTCGGGGTGCAGGCTGCTCGGCCTGCAGGCGGCGTGCCTCGGCCCTTTCGGCACGTCGGGCGATGCTCTCCGGGGTTTCCTCGTACAGTTGGCGCGCCTCGCTGGCCGGGCCGCGGCGCTCGCTCAGGCCGGCCACGATGACCTCGATCTCTTCCTGGCCCCGCGTGATGTGGATGCGCTCGCCGACACGCACGCGTCGGGCCGGCTTCACACGCTGGCCCTCGACATGGACGTGCCCGCCCTGGATGGCCTCGGTGGCCAGCGAACGCTTGCGGAAGAAACGCGCGGCCCACAGCCACTTGTCCAGCCGAATGCCCCGTTCGTTCATGACAGGACCGCCTCCGAGACCGCCTCGCCCAACCCCAGGCCACTGAGAAAGGCCGCCTCCACGGTGGTGCCCAGACACCAGTCGCCGCACAGCCCGAGCCCTGCATCCGAATCGTACAGCCAGGGCTCGCCGAGCACGTCGATGGCGCGGCCCGGCTGCCAGGCGCGCAACACCCTGAGCTGCGGCGCGTCCAGATGCACACCGCTGGCCTCCTGCATGGCCCGGAACAGGCGGACTGCCACCTCTTCCGGCGCCAGATGGGCGAAGTGACGGGTCCATTCCGGCGTGGCCTCCACCACCCAGCTTTCCCGCTCGGCACGACCCGGCTTGCTGTTGTTGCGCGCCATCCAGTTGATCGGCGAATCGCTCACGTAGGCGGCATCGAAGAACAGCGCCTGGCGCTCGGCAAAGCCCAGCATCAGCACCCAGGTACGCGTCGCCTCCAGCGCGGAAAGCCGCTCATGCCATTCGGGCACCACAGCTTCGAGCAGTCGCCCAGCCACGGCCGCAGGCACGGCCAGCAGCACCTGGTCGAAATGCCCCAGATCGCGCCCGGCCGCATCGCTCAGACGCCAGCGGCCATCCTCACGCCGGATCCCGGCCACCCGAACTCCGCATTCGACCCGACAGAGCCCGGACAGATGGCGCGCCAGAGAACCCATGTTGGGCACCCCCACATACCAGGGAGCCGCCTGCTCGCGGCGCAGGAAGTTGCCGTGCTCCAGATCGACGAACCAGCCCTCCCAGGGGGCAATGACCCCCTCCTCGAGCCAGTGCTCCAGGGTGAAGCGGAACCGCTCGTCGGCCGCGCTGAAATAGGGCAGCCCGCTGTCGAATTCGTAGCCATCCTGGCGCAGGCAGGCCATGCGTCCGCCCGGGTGATAGGCCGCCTCGAAGACGATCACCTCCGGCCCGGCCAGCTCCAGTGCCGTAGCGCAGGTGAGGCCGGCCATGCCGGCACCCACGATGGCAATGCGCTCCCTCGATCCACTCATTCCGGCCAGATCACGATACGCGTTTCGGGATCGACGTCCGGCCCCTCGTGCACACAGCGCCCGGCCACGCTGTGGCCGGCACGGCGTACGGAATCGGGATCGCCGCTCACCAGCGGATGCCAGTCGGGCAGCCCCCGCCCTTCGTGCAGTCGCCGGTAGGCGCAGGTGGAGGGCAGCCAGTCGAAGGCTTCAAGCGCGGCGGGGTCGAGGGTCAGGCAGTCCGGCACATGGCGGTGACGATGGGCATAGTCACGGCACTGCCCGGTTTCGGTATCGAGCAGGCGGCAGGCCACATCGGTGTAGTACACGAGGCCGTCGGTCTCGTTCTCGAGCTTGTGCAGGCAGCACTTGCCGCAGCGGTCGCAGAGCGACTCCCACTCCTCCCGGCTCATCTCCTGCAGGCGCTTGGTTTGCCAGAAGGCGCTCACTGCTCCAGCTCCGGAGCCTGGATACCGACCCGTGCCAGCAGGGCCGGGAACTCTGCCGGGGCGGTGTACTGCAGAACCTCCTTGCCCTTGTCGTCGAGCAGCAGCAACAGTCCCTTGTCCGGATACAGCCACCATTGCCCGTGCGTGTCATGCGGCACGATACGGGCCGGGGCGCCAAACCGGCTGCGCACGATGTCGGCATCATACTGGACCGAGGACACATAGGTAATCTCCGCCACCGGCAGCTTCAGCACCTCGGGCAGATCGGCCTCGGACACGCTGCGCTTCCAGGTGTTGCTGGGCTGCGGTTCGGGTTCGCCGCCGTTTTCGGCCACGCGCTGCAACAGGGCCTCGGGTGCCCGTGCCTTGAGCAGCAGGCGGGCATCGAACAGGCCCAGCCGGATCTTGCCGAACCAGGCCTCGATGGCCTCCGGACCCTCCGGACCAATGAACACGGCGAGTTCCGGTACATGCCCAAGCTGCCGGCTGGCCTCGTCGATCGTCGTCTGCCCAAGGCGGATCCCGAACACCTCGCTGCTGCCATCGGGCCGAACCTGCACCTGCCAGGGCAGGTCCTGCACCTGGCGGGTATGGACCGTGCGCGGCGCGAGCCACCAGGTGAGCAGGCCGGCCACTACCAGCGCCAGCCCCCCAAAAACAAGAAACTTCTTCATGCGCGACTCAATTTATCCTTCAAAACAAAAGCTTATCATAAGCAACCTGCGACCGGAGCCGACCTTCAACTGCGCGATTGAGTGCTATAATACAGGTTGAGATATTGTATATGGGAGGCAGGCATGGCCATCACCCCCGCATCCGCCTCGGCATTGGCCGGCATTCAGGCCGGCTTCGACGGCGTACGCCGCAACGCGGCCGAGATTGCCAGCAAGGACCAGCTCGAGGGCACGGCCCGCCGCCCCCTCTACCAGCCCCTGGTCGAGAACATCACCTACAGCCTGCAGGCCCGTGCCTCGGTCAAGGTCATCCAGACCGAAGACCGCATGCTTGGCAGCCTGCTGGACGTGAAGGCCTGAGACACGTGCCATGATCGACGGTATCGGCAACAGCCTCGGCACCCAGCCCCCGGTTCAGCGCAGCGCAGGAACCGACAGCTTGGGCGTGGCCGCCGGCACCGATAGCCGTCAGCGCCCGGAGGCGGCCGAAGACACGCCCATCCGCCCACCACAGCAGGCCTCGGAGGACTCGCGCCTCGACACCGAGGAGCTGGAACAGCTGCGCGAACTGAAGCGGCGTGACCAGGAAGTGCGGGCTCACGAGCGGGCCCACATCTCGGCCGGCGGCCAGTATGTCCGTGGCGGCGCGCACTACAGCTATCAGTACGGGCCGGACGGCCGCCGCTATGCGGTGGGTGGCGAGGTCTCGATCGATGTCGCCCCGGTGCCGAACGACCCGCAGGCCACCCTGCAGAAGGCACAGACCATCCGCCGCGCGGCACTGGCCCCGGCCAATCCCTCGGGTCAGGATCGGGCGGTGGCCGCCCAGGCCCAGCAGATGGCCATCCAGGCCCAGGCCGAACTGGCCCGTCAGCGCATGGAGTCCATCAAGGCACGCGAGGCGGGTCGGGCGCGTATCGATGACGATGCACCTGCGCCCCCTCGACTCGTTCCCGCAGGCAATCCGGCAGCACCGACGGCGGTCACCCTTGCCGAGCCGCCGGAAGCATCCAGCCTGAATCTCGATGAGGTGGTCTGAAGGCTGACGGCTATTCCCCGCCTTCCGAGCAGTCCCGGATCTCGTCCAGCACCCGCCGATAGACCGCTGCCGTTTCCGCGTCATAGCAGCAGGCAATGATACGTTCGAAACGGTCCTCGTAGCAGCGCATGACAGAGACCGCGATCCGCGTGGCCGCTTCCAGCGGATAGCCGTAGACGCCGGTACTGATGGCCGGGAAGGCAATACTGCGCAGGCCGTGTGCCAGAGCAAGCTCGAAACTGTTGCGATAGGCTGAAGCGAGCAGTTCCGGCTCGCCGTGACCACCACCCCGCCAGACCGGTCCCACCGTGGAGATGACATGACGCGCCGGCAGCCGGAAGCCGGGCGAGATGCGCGCCTCGCCGGTCGGGCAGCCACCGAGGCCACGATTGTATTCGCGAAGTTCCGGGCCGGCCGCGCGGTGGATGGCCCCATCCACGCCGCCCCCGCCGAGCAGGGAGGAATTGGCCGCGTTGACGATGGCATCGACCTCAAGCCGGGTGATGTCGCCTTCGCAGACCTCAATCATGGCCAGCCCCGGCTATTTGACCACCTTGAGGGAGGGGCGCTTGCGGCCATCACCCTCTTCCGGGCCGCCACCGTCGCCACCCGAAGGGGGCGGTGCTTCGTCCTCCTCGAACATCATGCCTTGACCATTCTCCCGCGCATAGATGGCGAGTACCCGCCAGGGCGGAACGACCACCTGCATCGGCTGGCCGGAGAAACGCGCGCTGAAGGCGATTTCGTCATTGCCCAGCGTCAGCCCATGCACCGCCATCGGTGCAATGTTGAGCACGATACGGCCGTTTTCGACATAGGCCTCGGGCACGGTCACATCCTCATGCCGTGCATCGACCAGCAGATAGGGCGTGAGTCCATTGTCCACGATCCACTGATACACGGCCCGAATCAGATAGGGCCGGCTGGAGGTCATTTCAGGCATCCGTCCTACCCGCGCATCTCTCTCTCGGCCTCGCTCAGGCTCTGCTGGAAACCCGGGCGCGAGAAGATGCGATCGGCGTAGGCCAGGACGGCCCTGGCCTGTTTCGGCGGCAGCTGAATGCCCCAGTGCGGCAGGCGCCACAGGATGGGCGCCAGACTGGCATCCACCAGACTGTACTGGTCGCTGAGGAAGAAGGGCATGGACTCGAAGATCTCGTTGGAGGCAATCAGTCCCTCGCGCAGGCGCTTGCGTGCCGCCTCGGCCCGTTTCTCGTCGCCGGACTCGAGGTCATCGACCAGGGTGTACCAGTCGTTCTCGATGCGGAACAGGGCCAGACGCGCATAGGCGCGCGAGACCGGATCCACCGGCATCAGGGGCGGGTGCGGGAAACGCTCGTCGAGATATTCGATGATCACCCGCGCATCGTACAGCACCAGATCGCGGTCGATCAGCGTGGGTACGGAGTTGTAGGGATTGATGTCCGACAGATCTTCGGGCAGGTCATTCGGGTCGATATCGATGACATCAACGGTGATGTCCTTTTCCGCCAGCACGATCCGGCAGCGATGGCTTTCCGGACAGGTCGGCGAGGAAAACACGGTCATGACAGAGCGCCGGTTGGCAACCAGGGTCATGTTCTTCTCCACTCTATATGCTGGGGAAACACGGGGCGCTCATTATAACAAAAAAGGGGCGCCTTCCGGCGCCCCCTGTTACACCAGGCTGGCCTCGTGTCAGTGCACGTCCTTCCAGTACTCCTTCTTGAGGAAGTAGGCGAGGACGAAGAACACGGCCAGGAACAGCAGGACGTACACGCCCAGCTTCATGCGCTCGAGCTTGACCGGCTCGCCCATGTAGACCAGGAAGTTCACCAGGTCACGCACGGCCTTGTCGTACTCGGGGCCGGTCATGGTACCCGGCTGGACCATTTCGAAGCCAACGATGCGATGATGCTTGTTGCCTTCGTGATCCTCGTACTCCTCGATCTTGGCCTTCTGCAGCCCCTGCAGTTTCCACAGCACATGCGGCATGCCGACATTGTGGAACACCGCATTGTTGACGCCGGTGGGGCGCGAGTCGTCGAGGTAGAACGTGCGCAGGTAGGTGTACAGCCAGTCGGCTCCACGTACCCGGGCCTCCAGGGTGAGGTCGGGAATCTTGGTACCGAAGGCCTCCTTGGCGTACTTCTCGCGCATCGCGTTTTTCATCAGGGTGCCGATCTTCACCTTGTCACCGTTTTCGTCGGTGACGAAGATCAGGTCCTGCTTGGCAATGTCCTCGGGGATGCCGAGATCCTTCGCCACGCGGTTGTAGCGCATGTAGCGCATGGAATGGCAACCCATGCAGTAGTTGACGAACATCTTGGCGCCCCGCTGCAGGGAGTCCTTGTTCTCAAGGTCCACATCGGCCTTGTCCAGCGGGTACCCGCCATGGCCGCTCGCCAGCACGACGGGCGCAAGCCCCAGAAGAATGGCAATCAGAATCAGCTTTTTCATTTCATCGTCACCCTTTCCGGTACGGGTTTGGTCTTCTCGTTCTTGCTGATGAAGAACAGCGCCACGAAGAAGCCGAAGTAGATCACGGCGAAGATGCGCGCGAACATGGTCAGCACCGGCGTGGCCGGCTGCATGCCGAGCCAGCCCAGCGCCAGGAAGCTGATCACGAACAGCGTCAGGATCACCTTGTAGGCCGCGGAGCGGTAGCGGATGGAGCGCACCGGGTTGCGATCGATCCAGGGCAGGAAGAACAGCACCGCGATCGCCGCGAACATGGCCACCACGCCGAGGAACTTGTCAGGTACCGCACGCAGGATGGCGTAGTACGGGGTGAAGTACCAGACGGGCGCGATGTGCTCCGGCGTCTTCAGCGGGTCGGCCGGAATGAAGTTGGCGTGCTCGAGGAAGTAGCCGCCCATCTCCGGGATGTAGAACACCACCACGCTGAAGAACATCAGGAAGACCACCACGCCGACAATGTCCTTGACGGTGTAATACGGGTGGAACGGGATGCCGTCCAGCGGGACGCCGTTTTCGTCCTTCAGCTTCTTGATGTCGACACCATCGGGGTTGTTCGAACCCACCTCGTGCAGGGCGATGATATGCGCAACGACGAGCGCGATCAGCACCAGCGGCACGGCGATGACATGGAAGGCGAAGAAGCGGTTCAGGGTGGCATCGGAGATGACATAGTCACCACGAATCCACAGCGCCAGGTCGTCCCCCACCACCGGGATGGCACCAAACAGCGAGATGATCACCTGTGCACCCCAGTACGACATCTGGCCCCAGGGCAGGAGGTACCCCATGAAGGCCTCGGCCATGAGCGCCAGATAGACGAACATGCCGAAGATCCAGATCAGTTCGCGCGGGGTCTTGTAGGAGCCGTACATCAGCCCGCGGAACATGTGCAGGTAGACCACGATGAAGAAGGCCGATGCACCGGTGGAGTGCATGTAGCGGATCAGCCAGCCCCAGTTGACATCGCGCATGATGTACTCGACGGAGGCAAAGGCGAGCCCGGCGTCCGGCTTGTAGTTCATGGTCAGGAAGATGCCGGTAACGATCTGGATCACCAGTACCAGAAGGGCCAGCGAGCCGAAGAAGTACCAGAAGTTGAAGTTCTTCGGCGCATAGTACTTGGACAGATGTTCTTCCCACATCTTGGTCAGCGGGAAGCGGGCATCGATCCAGGCCAGGAAGTTGGTCATCGTCTTGCCCATCATGCATTCTCCTCTTGATCGACCCCGATCAGGATACGGGTGTCACTGAGGTACTTGTGCGGCGGAATCGGCAGGTTGAGCGGCGCCGGCACCCCCTGATAAACGCGCGCGGCCAGGTCATAGCGGGATCCGTGGCAGGGGCAGAAGAAACCGCCCTTCCACTCCGGACCCAGGTCGGCCGGGGCCACATCCGGACGATAGGTCGGCGCACAGCCAAGGTGGGTGCAGATGCCGATGACCACCAGGTTTTCCGGCTTGATGGAGCGATGCTCGTTCTTGCAGTACGGCGGCTGGTCGGATTCTTCCGACTTGGGGTCGCGCAACTGGTCATCAAGCTCGGGCAGGGTCTTGAGCATCTCTTCGGTACGCCGCACGACCCAGACCGGCTTGCCGCGCCACTGGAAGGTCACCATCTGACCGGGCTCGATACCACTGATGTCCGCTTCCACGGGGGCACCGGCCGAGCGTGCCCGGGCACTGGGCAGCATCGAAGAGACAAAGGGCACGGCCACCGCAACGGCCCCGGCGCCGCCCACCACGCTGGTGGCGGCCACGAGGAAGCGGCGACGGCTCTTGTCCACGCCATCATTTGCCATAGGTTTTTCTCCCCAATCGACTGAAACTCGTGATCGCCCGCCCTGGCCTCGAGTGCTCCCTGCCTGCCAGCATATTAGAAGAGTCTAAAATACCGGCACCGAAATTGTGCGCTAGTATCCAACAACTGGCCCTTCATTTCCAGCCTACACGCGGGTTTTTTGTCCCCGCTTCCCGTTATTTCCGAGTGACTTACACGGGATTGTCGATATCGATGAAGTGATGTTCGAGGCCAAAACGGCTCGCCAGGTGCTCGCCCAGCGCCTGCACCCCGTATCGTTCGGTGGCATGATGACCGCAGGCCAGATAATGGATCCCGCGCTCGCGGGCCACATGCACCGTCTGTTCGGAAATCTCGCCGCTGATGAAGGCATCCAGGCCGGCGTCGGCGGCACGATCGATCCATGACTGGGCAGCACCGGTACACCAGCCGATACGCTCGACCGGATGACTGCCACCGGGGATGACCAGGGGCGCCCGGCCAAGCGCTGATTGCACCCGTTCGGCAAGCGCCTCCAGCGCGATTCCCCCTTCGACCCGGCCATGCCAGCCGATGCCCTCCTCGTCCAGCCGCCCCTCCGGGATGAAGTCCAGGAGACGCCCCAGGCAGGCGTTGTTGCCCAGTTCCGGATGGGCATCGAGTGGCAGATGATAGGCCAGCAGGGACATCCCGGCCTCGATGAGGCGCCGGATCCGACGCCCCTTCATGCCGCTGATCGGTTCCGGTTCGCCCTTCCAGAAGAAACCGTGATGGACCAGCAGCAGGTCCGCCCCCTGCTCGGCCGCGGCATCGATCAGGGCCTGACAGGCCGTGACGCCGCTGATGATCTTGCCGACCTCGGCCCTGCCCTCGACCTGCAGTCCATTGGGGCAGTAGTCCCTGAAGGCGCCGGCATCCAGCAGCTCCTGACAATGCGTCACCAGTTCATTCAGTGCGACCATGGATTACGCTCCAGCGCGGCCCATCGGGGCCGCCGACAATGTTAAAGTGTATGCCCATGCGCAACCTCGTCCGCTATCTGCTCGAAAGCGCCGTGATCGGCATCGCCGTTGCGGTGGCCATTGTGCTGTTCTATCCGCAGTTGCTCAAGCGCGATGAGCGGGCCGTGGTCGAAGTGCACCATGCCCATCTCGACCGACGCGAACGCGCGCCGGCTTCCTATGCCGATGCCGTCTCCCGCGCCTCGCCGGCCGTGGTCAACATCTATACCCGCAAGCAGGTCGAGGACAGGGACACGCCGCTGGCCGAGGATCCCCTGTTCCAGCGCTATTTCGGCGGCACACCCGGCAAGGGAAAGCGTCGTCATGCCGAGCTGAGTCTCGGCTCCGGGGTACTGATCTCGCCGGAGGGCTACCTGCTCACCAATGACCATGTCGTGCGCCACGCCGACCGCATCCAGGTCCTGCTCGACGACGGGCGCAGGCTGCCGGCCGAACTGATCGGGCGCGACCGGGAGACCGATCTTGCGGTGCTGCGCATCCATGCGGACCACCTTCCAAGGCCTGCCGTGGTGGCACCGGGCCCGTTGCGGGTCGGCGACGTGGTGCTCGCCATCGGCAACCCCTATGGCGTGGGCAAGACCGTGACCATGGGCATTGTCAGCGCCACCGGGCGCAGCCAGCTCGGCATCAACTCCATCGAGGACTTCATCCAGACCGATGCCGCCATCAACCCCGGCAATTCCGGTGGTGCCCTGGTCAACGCGCTGGGGGAGCTGATCGGCATCAACTCGGCCATCTACAGCGAGAGTGGCGGCTCCCAGGGCATCGGCTTCGCCATTCCCATCAGCCTGGCCCAGGACGTGATGACCCAGATCATCGAGCACGGGCGGGTCATTCGCGGCTGGCTCGGGGTGGAAGGGCAGGATCTCACGCGCGAACTGGCGGAGTCCTTCGGGCTCAAGATCGACACCGGGGTCCTGATTGCCGGAGTGGTGAAGGATGGGCCGGCACATCGAGCCGGACTGCAGCCGGGTGACATCATCACCCGCCTCGACGGCAAGCCGGTGGCCAGCGCCCGCGAGGCCTTCAACCGCATTGCCCGCCTGTCCCCGGGGAGCACGGTGCACATCGAGGGCCTGCGCGGCGGTCGCCCCTTCCGGGCCGATGCCGTGATCGCCGAGCGCCCACAGGCAGACTGAGCTGTACCCGGGCTACCCGCCCGCTCGGTCCGTTTCGGCCTCCTTGGCCTGCTGCCAGAGGCGCTCCATTTCTTCCAGCGAGCAGTCCTGTGGCCGCCGGCCACGGGCGGAACAGCCCTGCTCCACGCTGTGAAAACGGCGCACGAACTTGTCATTGGTGCCACGCAGGGCCGCCTCCGGATCGACCCCGAGATGGCGTGCCAGGTTGGCCACCGCAAACAGCAAATCACCCAGTTCGTCCTGCAGCCGCTCGTGCGGGGCCCCTGCGCGCAGCTCATGCCGCAGCTCGCCGAGCTCTTCCTCGACCTTCTCCAGCACGGGCTCGGGCGCGTCCCAGTCGAAACCCACCGAGGCAGCACGCTTTTGCAGCTTCACGGCCCGCGTCAGGGCGGGCAGCCCACGCGTCACGCCATCCAGCACACTGCCCGTGGACTCGCCACGGGCCTTGCGGCGGGCCTCCTTGTCGGCCTCCCATGCAGCCTGGCGGCCGGCCTCGTCCAGTTCCTGCCCGGCAAACACATGGGGATGACGGCGCTCCATCTTGTCGCTGATGGCCGCGACCACATCGGCAAAATCGAACAGCCCCTGCTCACGGGCGATCTGGCTGTAGAACACTACCTGCAGCAACAGGTCGCCCAGCTCGTCGCGCAGGTCTTCCCAGTCCTCGCGCGCAATGGCATCGGCCACTTCATAGGCCTCTTCCAGCGTATACGGGACAATGCTGGCAAAGGTCTGCGCCCGATCCCACGGGCAACCCCGTTCCGGATCACGCAGGGTGGCCATGATCTCGAGCAGGCGCTCCATCGCCGGCCCGACTCCCGATTGCTCGCTCATGGTACGGCGTCAGAAGACCAGCCGCACCCCCACATGGAAGCGGTCTTCGAGGTCATGATCCGGCAGCCCGGAAAGACCAATGGTCTCCTTGCGGTAGCCGACATAGCCGGTGGCGCTGGGCATGACCTCGATCTCATAGTCCACACCCCAGTCGAGCAGACTGTCGGCCTTGCCGAAGCTGGTGATGTCTGGCGCATAGTACAGGCGACCGGCCAGCGCCATCGGCATCTTTGCCGGGATATGGAAGCGCCCCACACCACCCAGCGCAAGTGCCTGCACATTCTCGTTGGGTGTATCGAGGAAGGCAAAGTACCCGCGGATACCCAATCCGAAGCTGAAGGGCTGGTCACTGCTGGGTGCCCCTTCCACGCTCAGCCCTATATCGAGCTGATTGTCGCCATTGTCGTTGTGGAAGCCGCCAAAGCTCAGCCAGCCGCCACCATAGCCGATGGCCGCCGTATCGGTCCGATAGTTCGCCTGCAGGCTCTTGTTGCTGAGATAGAAATCAAGCTCACCGGCCTGAGCCAGGCCGGCTGCAAGGGCCAGCAGCCCTCCCGCCAGAATACGCTTCATGATCATGCTCCCTCCTCGGCTGAGTGCAATGCAGGCGAGTCTAGCACGAGCATCTTGTATGCGGGAGGGCCATGGACCACAGAATCTTGTGGTTCCAGGCCCAATACACAAAATGCCGGGGGTAATACTTGACTATTTTACTCAGGCATATATATTAGAGATGTCTAATATGAAATGGAGGTAGCACATCATGAACCTGATCAAGAATTTCCCGCCCGATGGGGTGGTCACCATCAACCGCGTGATCCTCAAGCCCGAGTACACCGTGGACGACCTGCAGGAGCGGGTGGCCGAGCTGTGCGAGAACGTGAAGACCTATCATTCCGATACCGGCTTCATCGGCGGCTTCGTGGCACTCAACAGTGGCCAGGTCTCCAACGAGGGCTCGACCATCGGCCAGGCCGTGGAGAGCCCCCTGAAGGGGCGCGAGGCACTGATCGTGACCTTCTGGCGCAGCTTCGAGGACCACGAGGCATCGCACAAGTCCGACACCTTCCAGCCCCTGTTCAAGCGGGTGCTCGAGCTGTGCGAAAACGGCAACGAGGA
>RFHG01000416.1 GCA_003696465.1 Gammaproteobacteria bacterium
CAGGAAGAAGGCGTGCCCTGCATTGTCATTGCCGGCAAGGAATACGGTTCCGGCTCCTCGCGCGACTGGGCCGCGAAGGGACCGAAACTGCTGGGCGTGCGCGCCGTGATTGCCGAGAGCTACGAGCGCATCCACCGCTCCAACCTGGTGGGCATGGGCATCCTGCCGCTCGAGTTCATGAACGGCGAGAGCGCCGAGTCACTGGGCCTCACTGGCCGCGAGCAATACGACATCATCGGACTGGGCGACGGCTCGGCGAAGGAAGTGACGGTCATCGCCACTGCGGAAGATGGCAGCAAACGCCCGTTCCAGGCACGGGTGCGCATCGACACGCCGCAGGAGGTCGAATACTACCGCCACGGCGGTATCCTGCCCTATGTGCTGAGGCAGCTGGCCACGACCTGACCGCATCGACCTGCCGCAGTTCCGAGGGGTGTCATCCAGCGGATGACACCCCTTTTTCATGCCGGTCGAGGATCGGTATCGGAACTTGCTGCCTTGCCGGAAGGGGCGACCAGGTGTTCGATACGGAAGGCCGAGGAGACGACCCAGTGCCTCAGCACATCGGGCGCCATGGGCCGTGCCAGGTGGAAACCCTGTACACAGTCGCAGCCCAGGATCTTGAGTACCTCGAGTGCATCCTGGCTCTCGACCCCCTCGGCCACCACCTTGCGCCCCATGTTGTGGGCAAGGTCGATGGTCGAGCGCACGATCACCGCATCGTTGTCGTCACGGGTCATTTCCATGACAAAGGACTTGTCGATCTTGATCTCGTCCACCGGCAGCCGCTTGAGATAGGAGAGCGAGGAATACCCGGTGCCGAAATCGTCGATGGAAAAGACATAGCCCTCATCGTGCATGCGCGAGAGGATTTCCATGGCCCGGCGCGGATCCTCCATGACCGCACTCTCGGTGATTTCGAACTTGACCTGTTCCGGACGTATCCCGTGGTGCTTGCGCTGTGCAGAAACGAAGCGATAGAAATCGTGATTGAGCAGGTTGCCGACCGAGAGGTTGATGCCGAGACGCATCTTCAGGCCTTCCCGCTCCCATTCGGCAATCTGGCGGAAGGCCTCGCCAAGCACCCAGTAGGTCAGCGGATTGATCAGCCCCGCCTCCTCGGCCAGGCCGATGAATTCATCGGGCCCCAGCAGCCCCAGACGTGGATGGGGCCAGCGCACCAAAGCCTCGGCGGAACAGGTCGAACCCGTATTCATGTCCACCTGGGGCTGGTAGACCAGCATCAGCGCGCCCTCGGCGATGGCCTGTTTCAGGTCGCCCAGCAGGGTCAGACGGGTGCTGTCCCGCAGGTCGAAGGACGGATCGAAACAGACAATTTCCTCTGCCCCGTTCTTGGCCTCGGCCAGGGCCATTTCGGCCCTGCGCAGCAACTGGTCGGCATTGCGCCCATGTTCCGGCGTCGTGGCCACACCGATATGGACACCCAGGGTGACCTTCTGGTGCTCGTCGAGTTCGTAGGGGCGGCGCAGGCTCTCGGCCATGTTTTCGATCATGAGCCGAATCCTGCGCGGACTGTTGTGCCGCTCCACCAGCACCGCAAACTTGTCCCCGCCCACGCGACCGATAAGCTGGTGATCCCCTACCGCACGGCGCAGCCGACGCCCGGCCTCGCGCAGGATCAGATCACCATGAAAATGGCCGAGGGTCTGGTTGATCATGCGGAACTGTGACAGGTCGAGCACCGCCATGGCGGCCTGTTCGCGCCCGGTCTCGGGCAGTTGCGAGAGCAGCGACTCGGCCTTGGCGATGAAACGGCTGCGGTTCCACAACCCGGTCAGCTCGTCGTGCGAGGCCGCATGGACCTGCAGGGCCGAGACACGCTGCATTTCGCGAAAGGCATCCTCGGTCAGATGTACCACCAGCCGCACGAACAGGGCCCCGAGCAGGAACAGCAGTGCCGCAAGCAGGTCGGTGGGCTCGACCATGCCGTTGATGAGGAGCAGCAGGAAGGCGAGATAGCCGAGCGCGAAGCCCGGTATCAGGAGGACAATCAGCCCCCAGGCACGCGAGTGTTCACTGGCGCGCTCATGGATGCGCCAGGCAGGGCGCAGGCTGCTGAGCAGCAGCAACAGACCGACCAGTACGATCGGGTAGACCAGGGCTTCCGGCAGCATATTGTATTTTCTTTATTGGTTTCATTTGGTTAACCCTCCCTGGGTCAGGCGCGCAGGATCCAGGATCCGCGCCAGTTCCTCCCGATCGAGTTCCGTCATTTCGGCAGCGACATCAATGATCGGGCGGCGCTCCGCATAGGCCTTCTTGGCAATTGCGGCGCCAAGTTCATATCCAATCACAGGATTGAGGGCCGTGACAAGTATCGGATTGAAATTCAAGGCATTCTGGATTCGTTCCAGATTGACCTCGAAGCCCTGAATGGCCTTGTCGGCAAGTACCGCGCCGGCGTGGGACAGCAGCTCGATGGACTGGATCAGGTTGTGGGCAATGACCGGCAGCATCACATTGAGCTGGAAATTTCCGGACTGGCCAGCCACACCAATGGTGGCATCGTTGCCCATGACCTGGGCCGCCACCATGCACACGGCCTCCGGGATCACCGGATTGACCTTGCCCGGCATGATGCTGCTGCCCGGCTGCAGGGCCGGCAAGGCGATCTCTCCAATGCCTGCCAGCGGGCCGGAATTCATCAGTCGCAGGTCATTGGCGATCTTCATCAGGGATACCGCGATCACCCGCATCTGCCCACTGGCCTCGACGGCCGCATCCTGGGCGCTGAGGGCCTCGAACAGGTCCGGCTTGCGCACGAACTCGATCCCCGTCAGGCGTTTCAACTGCTCCGCTACCCGGTACCCGAAATCCTCGGGAGCATTGATGCCGGTTCCCACCGCAGTTCCGCCAATGGCCAGCTCCCTGAGTCGTGGCAAGGTGGATTCCACCCGTGCCCGGCCGTAGGCGATCTGGCTGGCCCAGCCACCGAGTTCCTGGGAAAGGCGGATCGGCATGGCGTCCATCAGGTGGGTGCGGCCGGTTGTCGTGACCGAATCCAGCTCTTCGGCGCGCTTTCGGATGGTCTGCTCCAGATGATCGAGTGCCGGGATGAGGTCCTGCTCGATGCGCAGGCAGGCGGACACATGGATGGCGGTCGGGATTACATCGTTGGAGCTCTGGCTGCGATTGACATGATCGTTGGGATGCACGGGACTGCCCAGCCGCTCGCTGGCGAGATGCGCGATCACCTCGTTGGCGTTCATGTTGCTGCTGGTGCCCGATCCGGTCTGGAATACATCGACCGGGAACTGGTCGTCATGTTCTCCGCGCGCAACCGCCTCGGCCGCCTCGACAATGGCTTCGGCCAGAGGGGCATCGAGCAGGCCCAGGTCGGCATTGGCGCGTGCGCAGGCCGCCTTGATCAGGCCCAGGGCCTGAATGAAAGCGCGCGGCATGCGTAGCCCGCTAATGGGGAAATTTTCCACCGCACGCTGGGTCTGGGCACCCCACAGGGCATCGGCCGGTACCCGCAGTTCACCCATGCTGTCGTGCTCGATGCGAACGTTTTCATCTGACATGCTTCGCTCTCCGCCCTGAGGGCCCGATTCATGGGCCTGTAGTATAATCCGCGCTCACCCGAAACCGAGTGCCGGAGCCCCGCGAATGGAACTGACGACGCTGACCGCCATCTCCCCGATCGACGGCCGCTATGGTAGCAAAACCCGCGCCCTGCGCCCCCTCTTCAGCGAGTACGGTCTGATCCGGCATCGCGTGCTGGTCGAGGTGCGCTGGCTGCAGGCACTGGCAGCCGAGCCGCGCATCGTCGAGGTTCCGGTCCTGACCCTGGAGGCAAGCAGTTTCCTCGACCGTATCGTGGAAGACTTTTCGCTCGAGGATGCCGAACGCGTCAAGGAGATCGAGGCCACCACCAACCATGATGTCAAGGCGGTGGAATACTTCCTCAAGGAACGGGTGGCCGGACACCCGGAACTTGCAGCGGTGAGCGAATTCTTCCATTTTGCCTGTACCTCGGAGGACATCAACAATCTGGCCTATGGTCTGATGCTGAAGTCCGGACGGGACGAGGTACTGCTGCCCCTGATGGACCGGGTCATCACGACGCTGACGGAGATGGCCCATGCCCATGCCGAGGTGCCGATGCTGTCCCGCACCCACGGCCAGCCCGCCTCCCCTACCACCGTGGGCAAGGAGCTGGCCAATTTCGTGCATCGCCTGCGCCGCCAGCGCAGTCAGGTGGCTGCGGTGGCCATCCTCGGCAAGATCAATGGCGCGGTGGGCAACTACAACGCGCATATCGTGTCCTACCCCGAGGTCGACTGGCCGGGTCTGGCCGTACGCTTCGTGGAATCGCTGGGCCTGGAGTGGAATCCCTACACCATCCAGATCGAGCCGCACGATTACATGGCTGAACTGTTCGATGCCCTGTCGCGGTTCAACACCATTCTCATCGATCTGGCGCGCGACATCTGGGGCTATATCTCGCTCGGCTTCTTCCGCCAGAAGGTCGTGGCCGGGGAAGTGGGTTCGTCGACCATGCCGCACAAGGTCAACCCCATCGATTTCGAAAATGCCGAGGGCAATCTCGGCCTGGCCAATGCCCTGTTCGGCCATCTTTCGGCCAAGCTGCCCGTCTCCCGCTGGCAACGCGACCTCACCGACTCGACGGTGCTGCGCAACCTCGGTGTGGGTTTTGCCCACGATGTCATTGCCCTCGAGTCCCTGCTCAAGGGGCTGGGCAAGCTCGAGGTGAACGAACAGGCCCTGCACGCCGACCTCGATGCCAACTGGGAGGTACTGGCCGAGGCCATCCAGACCGTGATGCGCCGCCATGGCATCGAACAGCCCTACGAAAAGCTCAAGGCACTGACCAGGGGCCGGCGGATCGATGCCGACGCCCTCAAGGAATTCGTCGACGGCCTCGACCTGCCGGAGGATGCACGCCAGGCCCTGCGTGAACTCACTCCATGGACCTATATCGGCAATGCTGCCGAGCAGGCACGCAACATCTGAGCCATGCATGTCCCCGCGCTGGATCTTCAGGGCCTGAGCGAAGAGGAGTTCCTGCGCGACTACTGGCAGAAACGTCCCTGCCTGATTCGTGGTGGCCTCAAGGGCCTGCAGATCGAACTGACTCCGGAAGAACTGGCGGGCCTTGCCTGTGAAGAAGGCGTGCCCGCCCGCATCATCGAGGAGACCGGCGACGAGGCTGGCTGGAGCGTGCGCCACGGCCCGTTCACGGAGGCGGATTTTGCCGCCCTGCCCGAGCGCGACTGGACGCTGCTCGTGACCGACATGGAGAAACTGCTGCCGGAGCTGGCCGCGCTGATCGAGCCCTTCCGCTTTATCCCGGACTGGCGCATCGACGACCTGATGGTCAGCTACGCCGCCCCAGGCGGATCGGTCGGGCCGCACACCGACGCCTATGATGTCTTCCTCGTCCAGCTCCGTGGACGGCGTGAATGGCGCATCAGTGAACGCCACCATGGTCGCGAAGAGCTGCGTCCCAACCCCGACCTGCAAATCCTGGCACACTTCGAGGAGAGCGAATGCTGGACCGTAGCCCCCGGCGATATCCTCTACCTGCCGCCGGGAGTGCCGCACTGGGGTATCGGGCTGGACGACGCGTGCATGACCGCTTCGGTTGGCTTCCGGGCCCCTTCCTGGGGTGAGCTGGCCAGCGGACTCTTCGAACACCTGCTCGAAAGACCTCAGATGGAATGTCGCTACAGCGACCCCGACCTGGAACTGCGCGACCACCCGGCTGCCATCCTGCCGCAGGAGATCGGGCGCATGCGGCAGAAACTGGAGCAGATGCTGAGCTTCGATGACCGGGAATTCGCGCTCTGGCTCGGAGGCTGGCTGACCCGGCCCACCCAGCCGATGGAAGAACCGCTGCCGGTGGAAACAAGCATCGAGGACATCATGGATCACCTGCGCCGCGGCCAGGTGCCCGAACGCAATCCGTGGGCCCGCATGCTCCTGCTGCCGGACGACCGTCAGCCCGTGCTGTTTGCCAACGGCGAGCGTGTAGATGTCCCGAAAGCTTGCCTCCCTCTTGCAGAATGTCTCGCCGCCAGACACCGGCCGGAACGGGAAACGCTGCTGACCCGCCTGGAACAGGCCCCCGAGGGGCTTGAGCTGATTCTTGCCCTGCTGCGCCGGGGCGTGCTTGAATGGCCGGATGAAGATTGACGTCCTCGTGACTCACTGGAACGATGCTGCCCGCCGCCGTGAGATCGAACAGATCCGGCGCCGGGTCTTCATCGAAGAACAGGGCGTTCCGGAAGCCCTGGAATGGGATGGCGATGACGCCGGGGCCATTCACTTCCTTGCCCTCGCCGACCGCCAGCCTGCTGGCTGCGCCCGACTGCTGGCCGACGGCCGCGTCGGCCGCATGGCCGTGCTGCCTCGGTGGCGTGGCCACGGCATCGGCCGCAGACTGCTGCAGCGTTGCGAGGCAACTGCGCGGGAACGGGGCCTGTCGGAGCTGCGTCTGTCGGCCCAGCTCCAGGCACTGGACTTCTACCTTCGCCAGGGCTATGAACCGGTCATGGACCATGTCTACCTCGATGCCGGCATTCCCCACCGCGACCTCCGCCGCAGTCTGGAGCCCTCGTCATGAACCCTTCCGGTGAGTCTGTCCCCGAACTGACTCGGCGGGAGGAAATCGCCGACTGCACGCGTCGCCTGATCCAGGAGGCACGGCAGGAAGTCGCCATCGTCAGCCGCGAACTCGACCCGGGTGTCTATGACCAGGCCGAGATCAGCGACGCCCTGCTGCGGCTGGCCAGAACCAACCATCATGCCCGCATACGCATTCTGATTCGGGACAACCGGGCCCTGGTAAAGGCATCGCACCGCCTGCAGCACCTGCACCAGCGGCTGACCAGCTTTCTGCAGATTCGCCGCCTGGGCGAGCGCGACATGGGCTTCAACAAGGCATTTCTTGTCGTTGACCGGCGCAACTGGCTGCATCAACCCCTGGCGGACCGGTATGAGGCGCGTGCCTCGACCGAACAGCCCCTGCGCGGCCGGGAACTGCAGGAGCGCTTCGAGGAACTCTGGACCGAGAGCCGTGAAGACCCGGAGTTGCGGAGGCTGAGCCTGTGAAGAAGAGGTATCTGTTCCTGCTTCCCTTGTTGCTGCTGGCACTGCAGACGGCGCGTGCCGACCGCATCGAGACCTATCCCCTGCAGCACCGCAGCGCCGACGAGGTGATGCAGACCCTGCGCCCGCTGCTGCAACCCGACGAGGCCCTGACGAGCAGTGGCAACCTGCTCATCCTGCGTGCGGGCGACGCCACTCATGAGCAAGTCAAACGACTGTTGCCACAGCTCGATCGGCCCCTGGCCCAGTTGCGCATCAGCGTCCGTCAACTCCAGCGGGGTCAGGCTGATGACCGGCAGATTGGCACGCGAGGCGACATCCGTGTCGGAACCGGACAGGACGCAAGCATCGAATTCGAGGCCCGCTCGCGACAGTACTCGACCGAACGCGAAAACGCACAATCCCTGCTGGTACGCGAAGGCGACGAGGCGTGGATCAGCACCGGCGAGGACCGCCCATATCCCGTCGTCGGACTGGTCCCCGGAGGTGCCATTGGCGGTGTTTCCTGGCGCGCGGTGCGTTCCGGCTTTCTGGTTCGGCCCCGCCTGCAGGGCGACCGTGTCCTGCTGGATGTTTCAGTGATC